>SXIK01000220.1 GCA_005772855.1 Planctomycetia bacterium
GCTCTATCCAACTGAGCTACGGGGACAAAAATTGGTGGGACTTCGAGGTACTGCAACCCGAGATGCTGCTCTCCAGCCGTCGGCGGGGGGAGCCTGCGATAATCGCGCTACTGTAGCGAGCAATAGTATGGGGTTCAAGCGGTTTGTGGGCCGGGCAGCGGTTTCGCAGAGGTTCACGAAACGCGAGCCACGCCAGAGGTTCGGGTCCGGCCGGGCTCGAGAGCAGTTTCACGGGGCCTATTTCCCCGGCCCCCGACCTTGAACTTGGGCGAGCCGAGCGGTCCAGGTAAGGCTGTGCACGGCCCTGGGAGCGCAGCCCGCTGCGTGCGGGATCGTCAGATCACGGCGGCATTTGGCGAAGAGCCGGGGGCTGGAGACGTTCCGACCAACAGGATCCCAAGTAGCCACGAGCGGCAAAAGAGACGAAAACGGCTCCGGGCAACGCGCCAGCCCTCGACCCTACCATCCAGCCTCCCGATGTCAGTGCTTGGGCAGCCCACCGATGCGTTCGCGGCACTGGCTGGGGTCGTCACGAGGTTATCAGGGACGCGGTGGTACAAGTCCTTTCACCAGGGTCTCAGCGCCACCATCTCGTGAATGTTCCCTCGTACGGATGCGGCCTTTAACTCCGCGCCCGTGCCGTGAAGCGTCATCGGCAGGCCGTGCCGGGGCCGCATGCTCACCTCGACGACGCGGTCGATGCGCGCCCCCTCCACGACCCTCGGCCGGAAGCGCTGGATAATGGCGGCGACGGCGGTCTTGAGCACGCTCATCGCGAAGAAGTACCCGATGCACGTGCGCGGGCCAGCGCTGAATGGCAGGTACTCGAAGGAATCGGGGTTCGCATCGAACCAGCGCTCCGGCCGGAACTCCTCGGGCGCGGGGTAGAGTTCAGGGAGGTGATGGGTCAGGTAGTGGCTCACGAGCACGAGATCGCCCTTCGCGAGCTTCACTCCGCCGAGGTCGGAGTCCCCGGCGGCCCGCCGCAAGGTATAGGGCACGGGAGGGAGGATCCGCAGCGATTCGCGGATCACGGCGTCGAGGTACGGAAGCCGCTCCCACGCCCCGTCCAGCGGTGAGCCTTGAAGGGCCGCGTCCAGTTCGTCGAGCAGCGCCCGCGCCACAGGAGGATGCTGCGCGAGAAGGAAGAGGGTCCAGGCGAGGGAGGGGGTCGTCGTCTCGAAGCTCGCCAGGAACAAAGTCGCCATCTGTCCCACCGTCCATTGCAGAGGGACCCCGGGAGTCCTCGCACGGGCCTCTGCCCAGGAAGCAAGGGCCCCGCCGCCGTCCCGGATCGCATCGAGGTGCTCCGTCAACTCCGCGTTGATCCTCGCCTCGATGGCTTCGGCGAGTCGGAGCATGCTTCGGTACGGCGTCCCCGGCGCGTCGCAGGGGAAGAGCAGGACCCCAGGGGACCAAGTGCGGTGCATCCAGCCGTGAAGGAGGAACCCAAGATCCACGGCTGCTGGCAGCCGCGTCCTGCCGAACAGAAACGCGCCCGTGACATCGAGGACGAGCCGTTGAGCTTCCTCGAGCAGATCCACGGAGCTGCCCACTGCCCACGATGCGAGAGAAGTGTCGATCCTCCGGGTGATTTCTTCCTGAAAAGCCTGGCTGGCGCTCTTCGCAAAGAGGGGCGCGGCAAGCTTCCGCTCGATCCTGTGATAATCACCGTTGAGGGCCGTGAGGCCGCGCGAGAGCCGAACGTGGGCCGAGTTGCTCGGCCCGGGGACGGTGAGCCGGGTGGAGCGGAAGAGCTGCGGATTTCCGAAGACCTGACGGTTGAACTCGGGCCCGAGGGCCAGGACTCGGAGGCGCCCGCGACGACCCGGCACCACGTCTCCGAACGCGGAAAGGGGACCGTACCGCCTGTAAGCTTCAACAATCGCGCCGACGGGATCGCGAAAGAAGCGCAAGTAGGAGAATGCCACTCGCGGGCCGCGGTGGACTTTGACTCGCTGCGGGCTGCCAATTGGGGTCGAGGTCATGCGTGTCTCGAACGTTTCTCGAGCGTGCCTCGAATGTGCATCGAAGAAGCGTGATCGCTCGAATTCCTCTCAACCGAAGATAGGCCATAAAGATTCGGCACGAGGTCGAGGAAGTCAAGCGGCAGACGTTGACAGCGGCCAGCCAGGCCGGGCGGCGGTCAGCGCGAGGGGTCCAAAACTCATCCAGCCTCCCGATGGCAGTGCTTGAGCAGCCCACCAATGGGTTCGCGGCAATGGATGCGGCCGTCACGAGCACCGAGCTCATCCGGTGAGGGGAAAAAGTTGACATTGCCCTTCCCCTGGTGAGGTTAGTGCAGGTGGTACGGACCTTGCACGGCGCTCGGCGATGGTGCTCAGATTGGGACTCCTCGGGGGAAGCTTGACTGGTCTCACGCCAGCCGCCTGGAGAGTGTCTTCACACTCGGGGGTGAATTTCCCGTCACGATCGTGACGGAAGGCGTCGCCGATCGCGGGAACGGCGCTTCCTGGAGCCATCGAGCTTGGGTGCCACGAGCCTTGGGTGCCAGGCGAGTAGGGTCTCCGGCGAGACGATGGTTGCAACTTTCGCGAGGACCCTGCGGCCGCGCCACTTGCTGATCTCGGCCAACGTTCGATGCTCGCCGTCGGTGGGCCGGAGACGTGGGCAAGGAGGCGTTTCCAGGGCAGGACACCATGGAAGCCCATGCACTCCGCGAGGCAAAGACGGTTGTAGGGAGGGCGCTGCCTGGTCAGCTCCCCAGTCCTTGACCTTCCTCAGCGTTCGAGTATTTTGAACCAGCGGGCAGGCACGGGCGAGGCTTCCCTTGATGGCCCTGAAAGGAGGGTGGAATCTGCTCTTTTTTCAAGTGATGTCACGGTCAGCGCCAAGATTCCCCCCTCCGATGGGGGTCGTTGCTGCAATGTCGCTCGCTCCGGCCCTGGCCTCTGCGGCCATCACGGTCGGGCCCTGGGGTCCAATGTATCGCGGCATTGAACTGGCGCGTGGCACCGCAGACGCGGCGGAAGTCCGAATCCAGAAGGTCACGGCGGTGCGCGTTGACCTGACGGCCCCAGGTATCGAATTCTTCGTTACTCCCGGTAACAGTGATCGCCCGCTCGAAACGGACGGACAGTTGCCCAGCGAATTCTTGATTCGACACGGCCTGCAAATTGCGGTTAACGCGAGCTTCTTCTTGCCCTGCTGTTCACCAACCATCGGCGAGCCCAAGGATGTCCTGGGTCTCAAGATTTCTAGTGGCACGGTCGTCTCACCACCAGTCGGAAGCGACAGGGGGACGGACGTGCTATTGATCGACCAGGGCAACAAGGCTCGCTTCGCCTCGACAACGAGTCCGATCGACCTCACGGGTGTTTGGAATGCCGTTTCTGGTGGGCCGACTCTGCTGCGCGGCGGCGTAAATCTGCGCGCGCCGGCCGACTCCCCGCCGGAGCCGCGCACGGCCACCGGCAAATCGCAGGACGGACGCTACCTGATCTTGCTCACGATTGATGGTCGCCAGGGTGCATACAGCGCCGGAGCAACCCTCCACGAGACCGGCCAGTGGCTGCTGCGTTTCGGAGCTTTTGACGGCTTCAATCTGGACGGCGGCGGATCAACCGCGCTGCTCTGCGATGACGGCGCCGGCGGTGCGCAGTTGCTCAACCGCCCGATCAGCGGAGGGATCCCGGGCAACGAGCGCGTAAACGGCAGTCACCTTGGTGTATGGGCGAGGCGCCTTGACGCACCCTGCGAGACGGAATTCGCTGCGGCGCTCGCGGGGGCCCAGCCACTGGCCTACTGGCGTCTGGGCGATCTGACCGGCAGCAGCGCAAGCGATGACATCGGAGATTTGGACGGGTCGTTACACGGCGGCGTTACGCTTGGGGTTCCCGGGGCGTTGCGGAACGATTCCAACAAGGCCGCGCGCTTTGATGGAGCAGGCGGCGTGATCGAGGTGCCCCATTGCCCTGCGTTGAACGTGGCTGGGAGCTTCACCGTTTCAGCCTGGGCTCGTTTGACCGACCCCACCAACACTTACCGCGCCGTGATCAGCTCGCGGAGCCTGCCGCAGGAGTCCGGCTACATCATTTATGGCGGCCCGGCGGACGCATTTGGCGAGCCGCGCTGGCAGTTCTGGACAGGCGGCGGCGCCTTTCCCTGGAACCAGCTCGGTCGTAATCGCGACGGCCTGATGGTCGGCCCGCGCGTCAACGTGGGTGTCTGGACACATGTCGCGGGTGTTTTCATCGATCGTAGCGGGCCGATTCCGGATGCCACGCTGGGACGCAACCGATTTCAGGGCGACAAGATCCTCTTCGTCAACGGAAGGCCCGCGATGAGCGCGGAAAACGTGTCGTACGCTCCGGCCATCGCGTTTCCTCTCCGCCTCGGCGCCGGCGCCAATGAAAAAGGCATGGGCGATTTCTGGTGGGCTGGCGACATCGACGAGGTCGCGATTGTGGGCCGGGCCTTGACCACGGAGGAAATCGCGCGGCTTTACGCGATTGGGCGCTTTGTCGAGGAGCTCTGTCCGGACGCTCCTCAGCTTCCAGGCGACTGCAACCAGGACGGAGCGCTCGATATTTCGGACGGGATCTGTCTCCTTGGTTATCTTTTCCTCGGGACGATGGAGAGGCTGCCCTGCGGCAACGGGGCGGTTTCGGCGCCGGAGAACATCGCGCTTCTGGACTCGAACGGGGACGCGACGTTGGACATTTCGGACGCGCTTCGAGTTTTCATGCTGCTCTTTTTTGGAGCGCCGCCCCCTGTTCTGGGTGAAGGATGCGTGCCCATCCTGGGTTGTCCTGATGGACCAATGCCGTGTGTGGAGTAGGCGTTCCCCCCCGTGTCGGGATCCTTGCAGCCTCCATGGAGGCGCGCGTTCATGTCTCCGCGCCGGAAACGAGGTGCGGGCTGCGGTGTGGATCCGAATTCGTATGCCCCCATGCCGCACGCCGGGCCGGCGGGGCGCAGGTCGATAAAGTCGTCGTGGCCGAGTCTGCACGCTGGGGTGACGCGCAGAGAGGCACGCCCTTTACCAAGAACGATTGGCTCGCTGCAACTCGCTGGCATACACAGACCTTTTTCCCCCAGCGGACGCAGATTGTCTTGAACTACATGCGATGGGTGACATCGATCTGGCCGGGCGCCATGGCCGCAAGGACGAAGGAGCAAGCGAGACGCCGGGCGGCGGGCATTGGCCGCTGCGCTTCGCCCCGCTCGTTGAGCTGAGCCTCTTGCCACCCGGCGGGCTCACGACCGAGCCGGGCAGGCCGCTTCAATTCCACCTCGCGGACATCGACCGCCGGCCGTTGCCTCCCGATCCTCGCGTCTTTGCGATCTTTCAGATTCATGCGACCCGCGCTGCAGCGTAGCTCCAGCGCATGGGTTACGAGTGATAGGTGTACGAATGCGAAGAAGAGTTTGCGAGGCTCATTGACAGCGGTATGGACGCCATGATCGAGCTCAGCGAGCGTAAGACCGTCGCACAGCTGAACCCGGCCAGAGAAAATACGCGACGGTCTCAATGGAACAGGAGGGCTGGACCCCCCAAGGGGAGCCCGCGCAAAGCGCATCAATTCCGCAATTGTGTCGCGATCTAATTCTCCTCTCATGATCGAAATGTAATATGCAGGAATAGACTGCGTTCTCTGGAGCTCCTTGGCGGGTCTGAAACAACTTTTTTAAGTCCGAAACAAACAGTGCTCGGAAAGCTGCAAGTCCTCCGGGTCCGCTCGTTGTGACCATCACGCGTGCGTTGGCTGCGGAAAAAATGCGGAGAAATTAACTCCATGAAAATCACAAACGTCCAAGCGAAAAGAAACAATCAAGATTTCAAGATCAGCTTGAACCCGTGGTATCAGTGCCGTTCCCACGCGCTGCGAACGACTCCTCTCGCAGTGATGCTGATTCTTCTGTCCGCCCCGACTCTTACCACGCAGTCGACAGCGCTCGCTGCGGATAGCACTTCCATTCCGGTTCCACAGCCAACTGCGGCCCAGATGGCCGCGGCTGGATTGAATGAGCTTCCCGTCGCACCCAAAAGCAAGCGAGTCGATCTCGTGGCGCCTGCATTCCCCCGTGTGCCGAGCGTGACGAACCCTCTATTTCCCATCGGTAAGCTGGAGTCGGTTGTCCTGAATGGCGTAGTCGACGGGAAACCATTCCGAACCGAAACAACTCTGATGCAGGAGACACAAATCCTCGAGTGGATTCCCGGTCAACGTGTAAAGGTGCTCGTATCGCAATACACGGCGTATCTCGACGGACGGCTTCAGGAGGTTGCTCTGGACTTGTACGCGCAGGGTGATGACGGTTCGGTTTGGTATTTCGGCGAGGAGGTTTCCGACTATGCACGCGGTGTTATTTTCACAAGCGAAGGCACGTGGCGCGCTGGCAAAGACGGCCCGATCGCAATGATCATGCCGGCACGTCCCAAGGTAGGAAACGTCCATCGGGCTGAAAACATCCCTGGCGTTGTCTTCGAGGAAGTCACTATCGAGCGTACCGGGGTGTAAGTCGACGGCCCGCGTGGTCCTGTCCAAGGCGCAATTGTCGGCCGCGAGCTCCACTCGGACGGAAGTTTCTCCAAGAAAATCTTTGCCCCTGGCTACGGCGAGTTTTATTCAGAGAGTAATGGTGACATTGAGGCTTTGGCGCTGGCCCTGCCGATCGATGCGCTTCCCGAACCTGCTCCGGCCGAGCTCGATACGCTGACGGAAGGCGCTGACGATATCTTCGACGCAGCACTGGAGAGCAATTGGACCACCATCGCAACCCTACTGAAACGTGCGAGCGCCGCGTGGGCCAGTCATCGCTCGAAGGGTGCCGTGCCGGTTCGACTCAAGGAGCCAACGGACAGGGCGCTGCGGCGGCTCAAGGACGCCATCGGGAGTCGAGACCAATTGAAAGTGCTGCAGCGCTCGCTCGATTTACGGCTATCTGTCTTGGATCTGCAATTGCAGTTTCACCGAGCCACGGATATCGACTTCGCACGATTCGACCTGTGGCTTTGCCAGGTCTTGGTGGATGCAGAGGCCCGGAACAGCGGGGGACTCTCCGGCGATGTGTTCACGTTGGGATGGATTCGCGACCGTTTCGTCCATGTGCTCGACAAGGTCGATGTCACGCGCATTGACACGCTTCTGGGTGAGCTGGGGAGCCAAGTCGTCGATAAGCAATTTGAGGAGGCTTCTGCGATCGCTACCGAGCTACGGGAGAAGTTGGAGGAGATTTGCGATTGCGAGCTGTGAGGCGCCGAATGCGACCCTGCGGTGAAGTGCGCTTGTGTGCTCGCAGCGCTCTTCGTCGGAGAGCTGGTTCCTCGGCACGGTGTTGGGGCCGTGGCGGTGATCCTCGTGGCAACCGATTGCACGCCAGCGCTGCGGGGTTCGTGGGTGCAGAGCAAGGACTTTGGATGCCGCTCTTTGCGTTGCGCCCTCGGCCACGGCTTCATCGTGTCCTTTCGGTAAGCGTCGAGAGCAGGTTGTGCGAGGTCCCATACCCCGACCGGCCAAGCCAGCGGGACGCTGGCGCGCCACCGCCGTGCGGCTCTGCCGGTCGTTATCCGGTCGCCGGCCAGCGTCCGTGCTCCCATGAGTTGAGGAAGTGGGCTTGTGCCCTCAAATGGGGACACTCCCCATTCGCATGCCTTGAGCATGGCTCCACTGACGAGTGCGTTCAGAGCTGGGTCAAACCGCTTGAGAACCTTGGCCCACCTCCTCAGTAGATTTTGAGAGCACAAACTCGTCCAACGCGTCGTCCTCGCCATCGGTCAGTTGCGGAATGAGAACGATGGCCCTCCAGTATTGGAGGGCCGCGTTGGATGCAAGGGCCTGCCCATAGACTGTGGATTTCTCGGAATACACTGAGTTCCCTGCCAAAATAACTGCAACAACTTGAGCCACCTGAAAGAACAATCTCATCTTCATTTTTTGACCTCTACTGTACCAAGTTGCTACCCTTGGGTAACCCGTCCAACAGGGTATGCCCTTGACCAAACCAGAGGACCCACGGCCGCGCGCGTCAGGATACTGGATCCGCAATTTGCGCATCCACCCTTCTGAGTGAGCAAGGCTCGACTCGCCAAAGGCTGGACTCGTCTTGGGGGGGCAGGTCACCCCAATGCGTGGGCTAGCGTACGGACTATCAAGGCTTTCCCGCCTCTCGCGGCCAACAAAACAGCCCGGCTGCAACTCCTTGTCGCAACCGGGCTTTATCTGGAGCGGGTGATGGGGATTGAACCCACGACATTCAGCTTGGGAACGTGAAAAAGGGGTACTTGCGACACCCGCTTGACTCTACCTTAAATCCCTTGAATTCCAGCATTTATCTGCAAACAAAGGCCTTTCTGAAAACCGTTGAAAAATGCCGCTCATGGCTATTCAATGGACTAGCGTAGGGACTAGCAGACGTTCTGGCCCCACACGAGACCCCAGACCCCTTCTCGCGAGGTGGCGACCATGATGACTTATGGGAGGCCGAAGAAGCTCATGTGGCGAGGGAAGATGTCGAAGTTCTTCCTCGTTCGCATCTACGACGATTCGACCGGCAAGCGCACGTGGATCTCGACGGGCGCCACATCGATCAAGGCGGCTCAAGAGTTTCGGCGCACACTCGAAATGGATGAGGCGCTCGGGAAGGACCGCAGCGTCGCGAAGGCTTCGGCGATGCAGACCTTCAAGGATGCCGTCGAGGCGTGGAGGACGGAGAAGCGTGCGACGCGCACGGCAACGTCGGCCTACGTCACGAACATTGAGAGCATCGCGAATACCTACTGGATTCCGTTCTTCGGGAAAAAGCTCCTTCGCGACGTCACATCGGCGCTTCTGAAGGAGTACCTGCAAAAGCGGAAGCTCGGGCTTCTCACGGTCCGACTGAAACCCGTGGTAGCTGCGACCGTGAATAACGACAGGCGCCTGTTCTCCAATTTCCTTGGCTACGCGAGACGGCAAGGCTGGATCGTGGGGAACCCGCTCGAGAGCGTCGAACAGTACCGTGGCGAAATGCGCCGGCGCACGCGCTCGCTCTCCGAGAAGGATGAGCAGGACCTCCTCAAGGCCTGCCGGGAGTCGCCCAAGATTGATGTCGAGGGCCGGCGCAACCTGGGCGGGGTCGAGGGTGGGAAGGTCTCAGCGAAGAAGACCCAATGGGCCCAGACGGCCCCCGTGCCGGGCCACCTGTTCCCGCTCGTCCTCACGGCACTGCGCTCGGGCTTGCGGAAGCGAACCCTTCTTTCCGCTCGCTGGCGTCATATTGACCTTGCGGCCGGTCGCTGGAACCTACCGGGTGAGCTTTTGAAGACCTCGAAGGATTACTGCACACCCGTGGCCGCAAGTGTCGTGGAAGAGCTGAAAGCTTACCGGGCTCGGCTTCTCAAGAAGGAGGGAACCGCCCGGGTTGCACTCACGGCGACAATCTTCGGGCTGGAACCAACGGCAAACATAACGAAAAGCTTTCAGCATGCGGCGACCCGCGCCGGGCTCAAGCTCACGTTCCATGACTTACGCCGAGTCTTCATCAACAGGCTGCGCGAGCGCGGCGTACCCATCGATACGGTCATGGGGCTCTCGGGACATTCCTCCCTCGCAACCATCATGAAGCACTATCTTGAAGTGCCGACGCAGGCTCTTGAGGAAGCGTTGAGGCGGATGGAGGCTCCGAGCACGAACGAGGCAAAACAGGCATAGCCGTAGCCTTGAGCCGGCGAGCCTACCCCGGGACGGCCGTGCGGCCCGGGGCTCCAGTCTCGTCTCGCCTGGGCCACACGTCGGTCCGCCGGCCAGGGCTCGCCTGGGGTGATCGCAGCCAGGGCCGACCAACCATCGGGTCAGGACTCCGGCTGGCTGTGATCAATATCGGGACGGAGCCGCTTGCAGATGTCAGGCCTCTTACACCGTCTCCAACGCGGCCCGCTGCTCCCGATTTCCGGCAGACCGCGCCCGCTTGAGGAGGAGCTCCCGATCCTGAGGATTGAAGTCCTCGATCGCGGCCGTCGCCTCGCGTACATAGTCGTCAGGTGCTGCCGTCGCCGACAGGGAGCGAAACCACAGGGGCATCACTTTTTTCCAGTCCACATAGACCTCGTACGACCCTCCCTCGTCCGCCCAGAACACGATGTCCTCGCCCGCGTCCACCAGTCGAAGCACGTCGAACAGAGACTGCAATGCCTTGCGCGTTTGCGCAGGGCCGAGCTTTTCGGCCTGCAAAAGGCACTGCCGGAAGAGGCGCTCGCATTCCGCGATCCAGTGCTCGGTGCCGATGGACTTCTCCGTAGAGTTGCGTGAATCCACACGGAAGCTCTCGTAGAAATCGCCCCGCCGGCTCCTGTCGCAAAAGGTCATCACTTCGGCGAGGAAATCGCTGTCGGGAGCGAGGTCCTGGGCCGGCATACGTTCCAGCGTGATCTCGGGCAGCCGGGCCTTCGGGATGACCTTCAAGGCTCGGTCGAGGACCTCGAGCAATTCCACCCGATCCAGCCCGCGAAACGCGGCCCGGAGCTTGTCGGGGTCCACGGTGATTCGTTTGCGCAGCGGATTCTTTTGGCCACGTGTGTTTCTCATCGATCCGCCGCAATCACCGTATCGCAGCCACGGCTTTCCGGGAAGGGGGCCCTGTGCGCTCCCCCTCGAAGCTACGGCCCAACTGCCTGAAACACACGCCCAGCACGGCGCAAGTAGGCCACGTCTCCCTGCTCTGCTCGAAGGGCCACTTCGTCAAGCCACCGCACAGTCGTCGGCTCGAGGCAAGCCTCGGAGGGATCATCCTCCGGGTAGACGACTTTCACCCGTTATGTGGAGATCCACACAACGGGTGAAAATTCAAAAGACTCCCGAACGACTGCGGCGCGACGACCATCGCAGGCACGGCGCCCTCGATCGAGTGGAAATGCTCAGCGAAGAAGTCCTTGGTCGCGGCGTAGGCGGCGCGGGAGAGCGCGCCGTGGAGGGATCGTTTGAAGAGAAAAGCCTTGCGGAAGATCTTCGGGATCGTGAAGACGAGCTGGACGTAAGGAATTACGAGGAGGACATCTTCCACCATGCGTTCGGCCCACAAGAGCGCTCGTTTCTTCGAGCACGAGGGGCAGAGAGCTCTTGTCTTGCAAGATAATGGCCTTGCAAGAAAATGGGACGATGCGTTCGGTCTTCGTCGGACACTCAGCCTCGACGCACTTCAATCGAAGAAAGCCGAAATGAGGGTTCCCACAACGGACGAAAGCCTCCATGAGATCGCGGACGCGCGGGTGAAGTGGTCCGTGGTCCTTCAGGAATCGCTCATCCCAGATGAGGAGAAGATCCTCGAGCGAATCTTCGACGATCTCCAGCCTTCCAGCGTGCGCCGGGAGAGTCGTTTCGCCGAGCCGTCGGGCGCCAGGTGGGTGCGGGCCGAGATCTCGCGCAGGTGCGCTTGTCGATCCCCGTGCTCAAGGCGTGCGCTGACCAAGGGCCCGAGTACTGAAGCGCCACAAGGCCCAGCGGGTCGGGTCGTCGGGGCAGGTTTCCATCGCAGTCTCCTTTTTTGGCGGCAATGCCGCCGGTTTGAGTGAGGGGCGCGGTGGTAACCTGGGGGCTGGGACCAATTCTGATGGGATCCACCCCGAGGGCTGGGCCGCTTCGCGGAAGCCCTTTCGTTTTCGGAGATTACATGAAGCGAATCCCCGGCTGGAGTCTGTGAATCCAGGCCGCCAGAAGGGCGAAGGAATGCTCGGCGAGGTCGCCGAGAGAGGAGCGAAACGCCTCGGCGAGTTCCGAGCGAGTGCGGACGCCTGGGAGCTTCGAGCGGAAGAGGTCCCCTGGGAGCGATCTGGCCTGGGCGCAGACGATTTGAGTGAGCTGGGAAGCCGAGCACTGAAGGCGGCTCAGCCAGCGGCGTCGGGTAGTCCCGGGCACGTCGAGCTTTTCAGCGGTGGCCTGCTCGACGGTGTTCCAGAGTCGCCAAAGCTGTCGAGCGATGATATGGCCGGCAGCACGGTGAAGACGGCGCCGCAGGGCTTCAGCGCACAGCGGTACAGGCGTACGGTCTCGACCTCTTGCGCTTTTCCGAAGCCCCTGCGCAGAACGCGCTCTCGGAAGCACAGAGCGTGGAGGCGGCTTGTGCCGCAAGCCCGGCAAGAGGTGATGACGGAGCGATAGTCGTCGGGATCGAGGAGGCGCTTTCGGTGGGTCTGGAGGTCATGGACGTCCTCTGCGATGACGGTGCCGCCCTTTTGGCCTCTGGACTTGTAGGACCTCGTGAGGCAAATTGGCGGTGAGGGTGGGGGGAGCGTTGCTGCGCTCATGGGATCTCCTTAACTTTATGGGGAAAAAGATCGATCCCTGCCTCCACCCCGTTTTTTGGTCAAGAGCCAGCTCGCCCCAGTCGGCGGATCGGCTCGCGCTCAAAGCGAAAACCACCGGCCCACACTGCCGAATTCCCCGCCCAGTGTGCGAGTCAGAACGCCATCAGGCTACGGGGTAAGCGCGGGGCGGAACACCATGGCTTGACCACACGAGGACTGATTGCCCCTAGGCCATACGACGGACGCCAACAGATGTTGCCAACTGCGACGGTTCCGAAGCACCCTCCACGCCCCGCTCGTGTCGAATCCACTTGGCACTTGGCGCCTCGGCAGTCCGGTGGGCCTTCGA
>SXIK01000031.1 GCA_005772855.1 Planctomycetia bacterium
GGTGGATCGAGGAAGTTGGCGCCTTCCGGAAGACTCCTGTAATCGATCCGCAGGATCTCCTGTCCGTTGAGCCTGGCCAGGACGCGGTCATCAGCGTTCTCAAATTCTACCCGGGTCTCGGTTCCCAGGGGTATCGAGGCCATCACAGACGCTCTTGAACCGGGCGACCCGGCCGCTACTGGCTTTATTTGCTCGATCATTGCCAGGTTAGTCTCCGAAGCTTTCCCCACCGGGATGCGAAGCTGAAAGGTAAAGTCACCGTCGCGAATCTCCGCACCCACCCAGCTCCCCCCACCAGAAACCTGACCCTGCCGGGCAGAAGCAGAGGCCACCTTGACCGAGAAGCTCACCATCTTGTCGCCCACCTGATCCGGCAACCGCTTGTCGTCAGGTCCCTGGAAGGTCGGATAGCCATCTGAGCCGTGATAATAGATGTTGTAGTCGTAGTAGTTGTCGAATCGCCGCTGGTACTCCAGGATTGCCAGGTCACCCGTGGCGTTCATGCTCCAGCGATTGACGGTCGGATTCCATTGCGCATTCTTTTCCTGCGAGAGCTGACGTCCCGCCTTCTCTGGAGCCAGCTCGGCCCAGGCTGCAATGGGGTTGAGGCCACGCTCGGTGACATCCGTATCCCCAATCTTTGTCCACAGGACGTCCTGCGCGTGGGCGTAATCGGATTTCCGCACGACCTGCCCGTTGACGTAGACGTCGCCATCCCAAACATTGATACGCTCGCCGGGAAGCCCAATGAGCCGCTTGATGTAGTTCTTCCACTGATCGAAGCCAAAGACAATCACGTCGAATCGTCGGGGCTCTCCAAGTGCGTATGAAAACTTGTTGACGAGTATCTTGTGACCCCCAATCACGTTTCCGCTCTCGAAGACTGCTTCATGGACATGGTGACAGGTGGGGCAGCGAGCGGGGCGGGTGACTCCCCGACCCCTCACGTAGCCCACGGGATCCCCTCGAAAGACAGTTCGACAGCTCATACACTGGATCTCGTCGCCCGGGGCACGAAAGGGACCTGACCTCGAGCGGAAATGGACGGCCAGCGTGCAAGCCGGGTTGACACACTTGCCCTTGTAGAGCAAGAGCTCACGGTAGGGCAGATTGACCTTGCCGGATGACGAGTCACTCAGGAGGGCAACATTTATCTCGGTGGAGCAGTTGGGGCATTCAACACACGCGTGAAGCCCGAAAAGTGTGTTTGCCATGGAGCCTGTCGGGATCTCGAAGGCCTCCACGGCGAAGTAGCGGATGATGAGCGCGAGTATGACTGCGACAAGGAGCGCCTCGATGTTCTCCCGCCACCAATCGAAGGATCCAGTGCGGGGCGCTGGGACCGCTGAACTCTCCGGGCCGTCCCGGGAGACTCCCGTGAGGCTTGGACTATCGCCCGCCCGGCCTCCGGACTCGCTACCCGCGTCTTGCGGTGTCTTTTTCATGAGTTCTCCACGGCATGAGCGCTGATCGTAACACGGCTACTTCTCATCGTCGAGCCTGAGTAGCGCCATGAAGGCCTCCTGCGGAATATCCACCGAGCCGATGCTCTTCATGCGCTTCTTTCCCTCTTTTTGCTTCTCAAGGAGCTTCCTCTTGCGGGTGATATCGCCACCGTAGCACTTCGCCGTCACATTCTTTCGCATGGCGCTGATGCTTTCACGGGCGATGATCTTTCCCCCAATCGCAGCCTGGAGCGGGACCTCGAAGAGATGCCGTGGAATTTCTTCCTTGAGCTTCTTGAGCAGCTTCCGACCCCGACTCTCGGCGACGTCGCGGTGGCAAATAAAGCTCAGCGCGTCCACGGGGCTTCCATTGACGAGGAGATTGACCTTGACGAGCTCGGCAGGCACATAACCGATGAACTCATAGTCGAGCGTTGCGTAACCGCGAGTCGTACTTTTCAGTTTGTCATAGAAGTCGCTGATCAGCTCGGCGAGAGGCATGTCATAGACGAGGATGACACGGTGCGGGCTCAGATAATCGGTGCGGAGGTAATGCGCGCGACGATCTTCCAGGAGCGTCATGACGTTTCCAATGTAGGTCGATGGAACCATGACCGTCGCCCGCACGACCGGCTCTGCGATCTCCTCGATCTGGCCCGCATCGGGCAAGTCCGCAGGGCTCTCGATGCGGAAGACGTCGCCGTTCGACTTCAAGACCTCCAGGGTGACGTTGGGCGATGTCTGCACGATATCGACACCGCTCTCACGCTCCAGCCTCTCCTGAACCACCTCCATGTGGAGGAGCCCCAGAAATCCACAACGGAACCCGAAGCCGAGCGCGCCACTCGACTCGGGCGTGTACGTAAATGAGGAGTCGTTCAGTTGTAGCTTGTCCAGAGCCTGCCTCAACCGCTCGAAGTCTGTGTTCGAGGTCGGGTAGAGACCACAAAAGACCATGGGAAGTGGCTCCTTGTAACCCGGAAGCTTCTCCGTGGCCGGCCGTGCCCGATCGGTGACGGTATCACCGATCTTGACGTCGCACATGGTCTTGATGGTGGCCGTGATGTAGCCCACCTCGCCGGCGTTGAGCTGTTTGAGCTTCTGCATCTTCGGCGTGAAGATTCCAACCTCCTCGACCTCGTAGTGCCGATTCGTGCCCATCATGAGGATCTGCTGGCCCTTCTTGAGGGTTCCATCCATGAGACGCACGTAAATGATCACGCCACGGTACTCGTCGTAGGAAGCGTCGAATATCAGCGCCCGGAGAGACGAGTCGACTTGACCCAGTGGGGGCGGAATACGTTCGACAATGATGTCCAGGAGCTCGGGCACGCCCATGCCGGTCTTTCCGCTAACGCGGTGAACCAATTCCGGATCGATCGCGAGCGCGTTCACCATCTCCTCGATGACCTCGTCGGGCCGGGCGGTCGACATGTCGAGCTTGTTCAAGACGGGGATAATCTTCAGCTTGCTCTCTATGGCCAGGTGAGCGTTGGCGACCGTCTGCGCTTCCACACCCTGCGACGCATCGACGAGAAGCAACGCCCCCTCACAGGCGGCGAGGCTTCGCGACACCTCGTAGCTAAAGTCGACGTGGCCTGGCGTGTCGATCAAATTGAGCGTGTACTCGCCGTCCGCGTGCCTGTATCGCAAGGTCACGGCCTTGGCCTTGATTGTGATCCCGCGCTCACGCTCGAGGTCCATGTCGTCCAGAAGCTGGTCCTGAAAATCGCGTTGCGCAACAGTTCCAGTGTGGAGCAGCATCCTGTCGGCGAGGGTGCTCTTCCCGTGGTCAATGTGGGCAATGATACAAAAATTTCTGATGTTCTCGAGGTTCAAGACTCCTCCGAAAGGCGTTTCAAGATCTCTTCAAGCCCACTTCGGAAACGCTGGAGCGCCTTGCCACGATGGCTTTGCGCGTTCTTCTCTTCCGTGGTGATCTGGGCGAAAGTCTTTCCAAGTGACGGCACGAAGAAGAGTGGATCGTATCCGAAACCGCCTGTGCCCGCTTGACCTCGCAGGATCTCGCCGCGGCAACGGCCTTCAGCCGAGAGGACCTCCCTCGCCGACGTCTCGAGATCCCGGGGGATTTCCACAAGGCTGAGGACGCAGACGAACTCGGCGCCCCGATGGCCCTCTGGCACCTGCCAAAGCGCCTCGAGCAGGCGTCGGTTGTTGTCGTCGCTCGAGGCATCCTCGCCCGCGTACCGTGCAGATCTGACTCCAGGCGCGCCCCCGAGTGCGTCCACCGAGAGACCCGAATCGTCGGCAAGCACCCAGCGCGGTCGTCGGGCCGGTGGAAGGATCATTGCAAGCGCTGCGTAACCCATGGCCTTGATCAGCGAGTTCTCCTGAAAGGTGGCTCCGGTCTCGTTCGGTTCGGGTCCGGGGGGAAGCCCCTGCTTGCCCTCGACGCAAACTCTCCGCCCCTCTGGATCCACGAGAGCGCCAAGGGCGACGGCAATCTCCTCCACCTTGTGAAGATTTCCTGACCCAACGACGATGGTAAGGTCTGAGAAATGGCTCGCTTGCGCCATGGCCTGTTTCAAAAGGCGGAAAGTATACCGGCAAGTCCCTGCTGCGCCCATTCATAACTTGAGAAGTACAGAAGTACAGAGCAGTACAAGCTGTTAGAATTGCGCCATGTTCCGGCTTTCTCATTGCCTGCTCGTCTCAATGGGCGCCGCGCTTCTTCTTGGGCCCGTTCAAGCAGATGTGGTCCATCTCAAGAACGGAGAGGTGATCGAGGGAGTTGTGATGGAGGACTCGAAGACAGGGAGGGTGGAGATCCGGTCCGGTGAGGGTGGGTCCGTTGTGCTCCCAAGGGGCGAGATCAGCCGCATCGAGAAGAAGAAGGCGCCGACGGACGAGTTCGACGCTCGATGGGAGCAAGTTGCGAAGGATGACCTTGACAGTCTCGAGGACCTGATCGTCTGGGCCCGCAACCATCAACTCCAGACTCGTGCGAGGACCGCGGCGAGAAAGGCACTCGAGATCGACTCGAACAACGACCTGGCCCGAAAGATACTGGGTTTCGTGCTTTTTGAGAATCGATGGATCCTCGAGTCGGAGCTCAAGAAGAAAAAAGGTCTTGTACGATTCGAGGGTGAGTGGATGACAGAGGCAGCAAAGGTCCGGCGTGCCGGGGCCAGCGTGACCCGGGAGATGGAAGACCTTTTCAACCTCGTCACGAACGAAAACCCGCACATCCAGGAATACGCGCTAGGAAAGCTACTTGCCGAAAGAAATCCAGTGGCCAGGGAGCTCTTTGCTCGATACTTGAAGGACGAGCGAGAAGCCATCCGGTGGGTGGCCGTGCGAGGCCTGGCAAATTTCCCGGTGGCAGGTGCGGGGGACTCTGCGGCAAGAGCCACTGCCCAGGAAATCCATCGGCTGAGTCTCTCGGAGAAGCACGAGAAGAGCCTTGGTATTTATTACTATACTCTTGTCAGGTTCTATCCACTGGAGAGCCGACGGCTGGCTGAACTCACGGCGAAAACCTCGACGGACCTGCTCGAGAAGAGGCGCTGCGCGGAGATCCTGGCGCGGATAGAGGGTGCGACGCGTTAGCAGCTTGCCCAGGGGAAGCTCCCGAAGGCCCGGGCACCGGCAGACGGGGATTGCGGGAGGCCTCCGGGAGCGTTGGAGACGTGGCAGGCAGGTCTGTTGTATTGCTGGTTGAGTTCTCTGGATCGTTCGATATCCTCACTCGCGACATTTGGACTTTTTTTTGAGGAGAACTTGCAGCTTGAAAGAGAAGTGTTGGCTGAAGGTGAGGGCTCTGGATGTGGTCGCGCTGGGCCTCCTGGTGGTCGTGAAGTTGACCGCCACGGGTTGCATTTCCGGTGGGGGAGGCGGTGCCCGGTCCAACCTTGACGCGAAAAAAGCCATCGAAGGCTTGAAGAGCGATCCGTGGGGCGACCCTGAACGAATCGTGGCCGAGGTCAACGGAAGGCAGATTACACAGCGAGACTTCTATCTGCGGGCGCTTGAGCAATTCGGCACCCGCAGATTTTTGACGGGGTTCATCACGCAGGAGCTCGTCCTCCAAGAGGCACTGAAGGCCGGGATCCGTGTCACGCCGGAGGAGGTGGACCGCAAGGTCACGAAGCTCCTCGAAGACGAGGAGCTCAAGGCGGGTGGCCGCGAGAAACTCGCACGACAATACGAGGATCTTGGCCTTACCTTGGAGGAGGCGGGGCAGGATCGGGGTCGCGAGGTGGAGCAGCAGCTCGTGCTCGAGAAGCTCATCAAGTCTCGCCGAAACGTGAACGACGACATCCTGCGGGAATATTACAAGGTCACCTATGGCCGCACCCGATACGCCACGCGTCACATCGCCTACAGCTTTCGTCCCCGGCCAGAACAGAGTGATGCCGATGTTCCGCGCCTGAGGCTCGAGGCGAATAGCCGGGCAGCCAGGGCGGTCGACCGAATCCGCAAAGGCGCAGACTTCACGACTCTCGCGCGGGCCGAGTCGCAGGACACCGTGACAGCCTCGCGGGGGGGGGAGCTGGGCGCAATCTACGACGATCCCAAGGTCGTTCCGGAATTCATGCGTGCGGTCTTCAAGTTGGGCGTCAACGAGGTCAGTGACCCGGTGGAAAACCCAAACGGTGGGTACCACATCTTCCAGGTCACGAGAATTATCCCCGAGGAAAGCTTTGTCGACTGCAAGGAGAAGATGCTGGGGGAGCTTCATGACCTTCCGCCCTCGGAAGAGGAAGTACGCGATGCTCTCCTGAAGCTCCGCTCCGGGGCCGACGTGCGTCTGTTTCCGCCGGAGGGCCGGCTCAAGGGCGAAGTGGAGGAGCACCAACCCGGGGGAACGAAATGATAGAAAAACTGGAAGGCCAGGAGCTGTCGGCAGCTTCCGCCTCCACGGGCGAGATAGCCGCAGAGCGATTTCAGAGTGAAGGCGCGACGATGGAGACGGCTCGCACTACGGGGGCCGAACCCTCTCCGCCAGAGGCGCAGATGGCCACGGAGCCCGAGGAGCCAACTCGAGAATCGGTGATCTCGGTCGACCCCGCCGATCTGCGCGGGGCGACTGAAGCCCTGCTCTTCAGCGTCCCAGGGCCCATTGCAATTCGCTCCCTGTCGGAGGTGCTGGGCGTGTCGGTGCATGAAGCGCGCTCGGCGGTGGAGGAGTTGCGGCTTGAGTACATCGACCTCCAGCGGGCATTTCGCATCGAGGACATCGCCGGCGGAGTGCAGCTTCTGACGGTGCCAAGATTTGATCCCTGGATTCGGAAGCTGCGCCAGAAGGAAAAAGAGAACCGGCTGACGCCTGCGGCGCTCGAGACGCTCGCGGTGATCGCTTACAAGCAGCCGATTTCGAAGGCGGATCTCGAGGGTATTCGTGGCGTCGGCTGTGGACCGACTTTGAAGACTGTACTGGAGCGTGGTCTGATCCAGGTCGTGGGTCGTGGAGAGGGACTCGGGAAGCCTCTTCTTTACGGAACGACCAGGCGATTTCTCGAGAGCTTCGCGATCTCCTCGGTGCGCGAGCTTCCGCAGCCAGAGTTGTTGGACCGCCCGCCGGGCGTCGAGGCACCTTTGAGCTTCGCGGCGCTTCCACCTCCGCCCATGGCTGGAATCAGGTTGCCGGAGGGTTCGGTGCCGGACGCGGAGCCGACTCTCCGCCGGAGCGAGACCGACGTGGTCGAATCGAGCCTTCTCGACGCTTCGGGCCCGCTCTCGTGAACGAGTCCGGCCAAGGAAAAGCCTTGAAAGGGTTCTCGGGGGCTCCTATGATCCGGCCCCTTGCCGAAGAGTTAGCTCAAGGCGCCCATAGCTCAACTGGATAGAGTATCGGCCTACGAAGCCGGAGGTTGCAGGTTCGAGCCCTGCTGGGCGCGCCA
>SXIK01000221.1 GCA_005772855.1 Planctomycetia bacterium
CGCTCCCGGAGGCGCAACTCGACCGCTTCCTCCTCAAGCTCCTTGTGGGCTACCCGAGCCGGGAAGATCTCTTCACCGTCCTCGAGCGCACGGTCGATCGGGTGCAGTCGAAGCCCAGGACAGTCATGAACGGCGGGGAGATTGAGACCTGGAAGAGAGTCATCGTGGAGGTCGTGGCGGCGCCGCACGTGCGAGACTATGGTGTTCGGCTCGCGCTGGCAACGCATCCAGGTGGCAAGTACGCGACGCCGTCGACGAACAGGTACGTGCGGTACGGATCAAGCCCTCGCGGCGTGCAGGCGATCCTCCTCACGGCGAAGATTCGGGCGTTGCTCGATTCGCGCTACAACGTCAGCTTCGCTGACCTGCGCGCCTCGGCGGCGTCCGTGTTTCGTCACCGGATCCTCCTTAACTTTGAGGGAGAAGCCGAGGGCATGCAGACGGACGCAATCGTCAAGGAGATCGTGGACAAGACCCCAGAGGTGGAGAAGTAATCGAACCATGGTCCAGAAGCTCCTCGACGAAGACTTCATCGCCAAACTGGAGCAGCTTCAGATCGTCTCCCGCAAGATGATCTCTGGCGTCTTGAAGGGGGACCGCCTCTCGAAGCGGCGTGGCCACTCGAGTGAGTTCGCTGACTTCCGCCCCTACGTCTCCGGCGACGACCTTCGGTTCCTCGACTGGAACATCTATGCGCGGCTTGACCGGTTCTTTCTCAAGCTCTTCCTCGAGGAGGAGGACCTGCGGGTAAAAATTCTGATCGATCGGAGCCCCTCGATGGGCTTCGGTACGCCGCAGAAGCTTGAGTATGCCCGCAAGATTGCTGCGTCCCTCGCCTATATCGGCCTGGTAAATCAAGACCGCGTGCAGGTCTCGGCCTTCGCCGAGGATGTGAAGCAGGTCTTTGGGCCGGCCCGGGGGCGCCGCCAGACTCGCCGGCTGCTCGAGGTGCTCGAGCGCATGGCGACGGAAGAGGCGAAGTCGACGAATCTGGAACGAGCTTGCAAGGAGTTCGCTCTCACCAACCGCGGCGGAGGGATCATTGTCCTGGTGACCGACTTCTTCGATCGGGCCGGCTTTGAGGCGGGGCTCCGTTACCTCCTCGTCGGTGGCCGTTCGACCGAGATCTACGTGTTTCACGTGCTCGCTCCACAGGAGATTGAACCCGACCTCACGGGCGACTTGCGCCTCGTCGACTGCGAGGACGCTCTGACCCTGGACGTCTCCATCAGCGCGCCGCTCCTGAAGAGCTACAGGCGCACGCTGGAAGCCTTCCGGGCGGAGTTGCGGGACTATTGTGCCGGGCGCGGTCTCCACTACATTTTCACTTCGACCGCGGTGCCCTTCGATCGGCTCATCCTCGAATACTTGCGCCAAAGGGGGCTGGTGCGATGACCCCGGTTTGGTGGCTATTGGTTTTCGTCCCCGGGCTCCTGTCTCTCTATTTCCTCAAGCTTCGCCGGCAGGACCACGAGGTTTCGAGCACGCTCCTGTGGAAGCGCAGTCTTGAGGACCTGCACGTCAACGCCCCCTTCCAGCGGCTCCGCAAGAGCTGGCTGTTTGTGCTCCAGCTTCTTGTGGTCCTGGCCCTGATCGTCGCCGCCTGGCGTCCTCGCACGATGGGACTCGAGGGCACCGGGCGTAGCCATGTTCTCCTCATCGACAACTCGGCGAGCATGAGTGCTCGCCAGCCGGACGGCACGACGAGGCTTGAGATCGCAAAGCGGGACGCCCTGGCCGTCATTTCGCGCATGTCAGCCACGGACCGGGCCTGCGTGATGGTCTTCGCGTCCAGAGCGGCCCTGGTGCAGCCGTTGACCTCCGACACGGGCATCCTCACGGCCCGGATCCAGGCGATCGAGCCTTCGGCGATGTCCACGAGCCTCGAGAACGCCCTGGTGGTCGCGCGTTCGATTGCCGAGACGCTTCCCGGGGCCGAGGTGCAGGTCTTCGGGGACGGCTGCTACGGTGATCTCTCGAGTCTGCCGCCCGAGGTGAAGCGAATGAGCGTGAAGTTCAGCTCGGGATCGATCCCGCTCGAGAATGTTGGGATCCTTGAGGTTGACGTCCGCCGCAGCTTCGAGGCGAGAGGGCGCACGGAGATTTTTGCGCTCGTCGAGAACACGGGCAAGGCTCGGGCGAAGGCCACAGTGTCGCTCACCATTGACGGGGAGATCCGCGATGCGAAGGAGCTGGACCTTGGGCCCGGCGGCTCCGAGTCGGTGCTCTTCGACGCCACGAATGTCGCCGAGGGCGTCGCGCAGGTGGCGATTGACACGGAAGACGCGCTCGAGCTCGACAACAAGGCCTGGGTGCGAATTTCTCCTCCTCGTTCGAGCCGCGTGCTGCTTGTCGGTGAGCCCAATCCCTGGATTGATCTGGTTCTCAAGGCGACGAACGACATGACGTTTCGGCGAATGAGCGAGGCCGAGTATGCGAGCGCACTCGGCGGTCCTGATCGTGAGGATTCGGTCCGGAAGCTCGAGGCCGACGTCATGATCTTTGATCGTGCGTCCCCGGGAGCTCCTGGCGGCCCTTCAGGGGACGGCCAGAAGTCTTCCACTCTGCCGGAGCCAACGCTGCCGTCGCTCTATTTCGCGTGCCATCCACCCTTGCCGAAGGAAGTCTCCGTGGAGGATGGAAAGAAATTTCCGATCGTGATCGACTGGGACAGGACGCACCCCGTGAATCGTTACATCGTGCTGGCGGATCTCTACGTCGAGGAAAGTCTTGTCTTCAAGACGGGCGGTGAGCTTCGCTCCATTGTGGACGCAGACTCGGGCAGTCTGATCGCAACCCTGCGTTACTACCCGACGGGCCAGAGGCCCATCGAAGCCCTGATCGTGGGCTTCGATATCTTGAAGACGAATTGGCCGATTGGGCACTATTCATTCCCGATCTTCTTCTCGAACGCGATCAGGTGGCTCGCGAGCGGTGCTTCGAGCGCAGAGGTCACTCGCGCGAGGGCCGGCGAGTCGTTGACCCATGAGTTTGCCCATGGTGACGTGGATCCTTCGGAGGTACGGTTCCGTACGCCCTCGGGCCGGCTCTTGTCCGGCGTTCGAGAGTCGACGGGTGACTTTGTGCTCGCCGTTGCCGAGGAGGCTGGTGTGTACGAGGTGCAGGTGGGGGGGGAGACCAGGGCTCGATTGCCCGTTGGCGTTCTGAGCGCGTCGGAGTCGAGGCTTGAGCCGCTCAAGACGGTGAGCTTTGGCGACTTCGAGGTGAAGGTGGAGGCGTCGATGGAGAAAGCGTCCCGGGACCTCTGGAAATGGTTCGCGCTGGCGGCGCTGCTCTTCACGCTACTTGAGTGGCACGTCTACAACCGCAGGCTGGCGGGATAGCGACCCTCACGGGGTGCGCCGTTTTCTCCGGGGAGAAATCTTGCGGTGAAAGGCCACCCAACTCGCGGCCAAGGCCACAACGAACACGAAGGGCATGGCCGACTTCGGGAAGGCGATGAAGCTTGCGGCCAAAAAGAGGGTGGCTGCAATCGTTACCAGGACCCCGCTTGTCACGGCCTGCCAGGTGTCTTGAGCGGCGCCTTCCCTGTAGCCCAAGTCTGCCTCGAGGTCGTCCTCTGGCAGCTCGACGGCGTAGTAGTCAGTGTCGGAACGCCAGCCTGTTTCGAAATCGCTGCCACAGTGTTGGCACGATTCGTCATCATCCTCGATGGGCTGTCCGCAATGTGGGCATTCGTCCATGGGGCTCTTTCTCCGACGTTTCCATTGTAGCGCCCAGGGCCCTTCGCAGGTCTCCTCCCGTGTCGTTGCAAGACGGAGCGCAACCGGGCCACTCACCTGACGTGTGCTACCGGGTAGTGACATTGGTCAATGGAGCCAGTAAAGTTGCTTGACTTGGGAGAGGTTGCTTGGGCCACGCAGGTGGTTGCTGCGCAAGAACGAGGAGAACCGTTGGCAGGGTGCTGCGGGTGGCTCTGCGTGCGGCTCAGCGAGGAGAAACCAACATGTCAATTCTGTCGGGTCCATGGCTTCTATGGACGTGCTTTTCGGCTCCAGTCCTCCCCGGGGGTTTCAGCGCGCAAGATGTCGCTCCCTCGAGCCTCTGGGACACCATCACGGGGCTGGAAGTTGCCCCCGACGGGCGGATCTTTGTCCTCGAGAAGCGCGGACGTGTTTACGTCGTCGAAAGCAACGTCAGGCTTCCGACTCCATTTCTCGACCTCGAGCTCGAGGTGCTCAACAACGGCGACCGTGGTCTCCTTGGACTTGCGCTTGACCCAAACTTCCCACAAAACGGGTTCGTTTACCTGCTCTACACGGTCGACCCCAATGGTGACGGCCTCGATGACGAGGGCCCGGCCTTCGGCCGACTTGCAAGGTACACGGTTTCGCTCACCGATCGAAATGTGGCGGACCCGGCCTCGCGTTTCATCCTTCTCGGACAGACATGGACCACGGGTGTCCCGTCACTTTACAACACGCACACGATTGGTTCCCTGCGCTTTGGAGCTGATGGTTCGCTTCTCGTGAGCACCGGCGACGGCGCGCATGCCGAGGTCGAGGACGGCGGCGGAAAGGACCCAACGGGCTTTGGCCCGGGGAGACTGGACCCCCAAGAAGATATTGGCGCGTTCCGTTCGCAGTGGATCGGCAGCCTGGCAGGGAAGATCCTGCGACTGAACTCGGCCACGGGCGGAGGGCTTCCGTCGAACCCGTTCTACACGGGCAATCCTTTCGACAATTCCTCACGAGTCTGGGCCTACGGGCTTCGGAACCCATTTCGATTTGCTGTCCGGCCCGGAACGGGTAGCTCCGCGGTGGGCTCGCCTCACCCCGGAACGCTCCTGATCGCCGATGTTGGCTGGAGGACCTGGGAGGAGATCAGCGTCTGTGGCCAGGCGGGCATGAACTTCGGCTGGCCCTGTTTTGAGGCCATGGCTGTTGAAAGCGCTCACTCCGCCTTGACGCCCGCGCATCATGGTTGCGCAACGATCGGGACGACCGCGAACCCGGTATCGCCGACACCGCCGGTGGTCTACTGGCATCACGCTGTGGCATCGTTGTCGTCGCCCCCAGGGCATGTGGGGAAGGCGGCTTCCGCCGTGGGTTTTTACCGTGGAACCAAGTATCCGTCCGAGTACTGGGGCGCTGGCTTCTTCGGCGATTTTGATCAGGGCTGGATCCAGACAATAGCGCTCGATGAGCAGAACAGAGTCGTGAGCGTCGGCGACTTTGTCTCCGGAGCTGAGGGGCCGGTCGACATCTCCGCGGATCCGACGACCGGTGACCTTTTCTTCGTTTCCATCCGCAGGAACAAGATCTGGAGGATTCGCCATGGGGTTGTTGGTAACCCTCCCGTGGCCATCGCAATGGCGAGCATGACGTCTGGAGCCGCGCCCCTTGCGGTCCAGTTCTCAAGCAACGGCTCAAGTGATCCTGAAGGATCGCCACTCTCTTACGCCTGGCATCTTGGCGATGGCGCAGTGTCAACGGAGGCGAATCCGATTCACACCTACGCACAGCCAGGTGTTTACCAGGTCATTCTGAGCGTCCTCGATTCGGACGGTGGGGAGGGGTCGGCCGTGGTGACGATCACGGTGACCGGCCCTGGCGGAGGAAACCAGCCGCCCCTGCCTCGGATCCTTGAGCCCGCCGACGCGAGCACCTTCCACCACCAGGCGCCGCTTGTGTTGAAGGGCTCGGCGACGGACGCCGAGGATCCGATCTCGGCCCTTCGCTTCAAGTGGGAAATAGCACTACACCACAACACGCATGTGCATCCGACGTGGCACGTCCTCGAGGGTCAAGAGGTGAGCTTCCTCCCGGGTGAGCATGATGATGGGACCGGAGTTTTTCTGGACGTGGTGCTGCGGGTTACCGACACGCAGGGCCTCAGCGGAACACAGAAAATCTCCATTTTCCCGGAGGCGCAGCCACTCATCCTCGACAACGGGAACCCCGGCACCTCCTTCACAGGGAATTGGCCTGTCTCGGGGGCGGTGCGACCTTATGGTCCCGACTCCTTTTACTCCAAGATCTCGGGTCATGCGTACACCTACGCTTTCGAGCTTCCCAGCCCCGGTGCCTACAAGGTCTACGCGTGGTGGACGGAGTTTCGCTCCAGGACGACCGCGGCTCCCTATACGATCCGACATTCCCTGGGCACGGACACCGTGCGAGTGGATCAGACCCGGTCGGGTGATCAGTGGAATATCCTTGGGACATTCACCTTCGATTCGAGGGCCATTGTCGCCATTACCGCGGTGCCGGGTGGGTTCTCGACCTGCGCTGACGCGGTTCTCCTCCTTCCCGTGCGGGGCGTGAACCTTCCACCCCTCTCGCGCATCGATCGGGCATCACCTTCCCTGGCATTCCAGGGCGACACCATTACATTGGCCGGGCATGGCGAGGATGACGGGGCGATCGAGGCGTACCGCTGGGAGTCGAGCCTGGACGGGCTGCTGAGCATCGAGCCAGCGTTCATTATTTCAAGTCTCTCGAAGGGTGGTCACACGATCAGTTTTCGCGTTCAGGACAACCAGGGGGTCTGGTCGGAATCCGCCACCAGCATCCTTCAGATCCTGGAACCTCAGCGGGGCGACGAAGTGATTGTGGACAATGGAGCCCCGGGGACCTCTTTCACGGGCTCCTGGACCACTTCGGGAGCGTCGAATCCTTACGGCATCGCTTCACTTTTCTCAAAGGTTGCGGGGGACGCTTACTCTTTTGAGATGCTCATCTCCCGGCCCGGCCAGTACGAGGCTTACGCATGGTGGACGGCAACGTCCAATCGAAACTCCGCCGTTCCCTACACGATTGAGGCCACTTCAGGGACGATTACTACCAGGGTGAACCAGCGCTTCAATGGCGGCAGATGGAACTACCTGGGGAACTTTGAACTGGGCACCAGCGTGAAAATCACGGTGACTGGCGTTGGCGGAGGAGCCTCCACCTGCGCGGATGCTGTTCGCGTGGTTCGCCAGAGCGGAGTCTACCAGACGATCCTTGACACGGGTGATCCTGGTACGTCGTTTACCGGCTCCTGGATCCCCTCGGGCGGCCCCGCGCCTTACGGCGGGGGCTCTCTTTATTCAAAGGGGGTATTGGGCACCTACCGCTATAGCTTCTCCGTGCCGGAGGCAGGGGCCCATGAAATCCTTGCCTGGTGGACGACGGTCTCGAGCCGGAGCAGCGCCGTAAACTACCGCGTGACTCACGACGGTGGAATGACGACAGTGCAGAAGAGCCAGAAGTTGGACGGAGGGCGGTGGAACAGCCTGGGACGCTTCCAGCTCTCGGAAGCGGGACGTGTGGAGATCGAGGCCCGAGCGGATGGGCAATCGTATTGCGCAGACGCAATCTGTGTGCGGAAAGTGGAGTCCTGAGTCCTGCGTTGAAAACAGTTGTCGAGGGTCTCTCGCGGCCCTCCCTCAAGAACGAGCCTTTGGTGGCTGTTGAGGCGGTCACTTCTCTTGACATTGGGAGCAACTCCGAAGACATTCGATTCTTTCACTTCTTACCCCATCGACCCCTGGATCCTGCCATGAACCGAACCACCGTTGTTCAAATAGTCCTTTGCTTCTGTGCGAGCATGCCTCTCTTGACGTCCATTGGGGCCGCCGATTGGCCTCAGTGGCGTGGCCCCAACCGCGATGGACTCTCCGCGGATACGGGCTTGCTCAAGGCCTGGCCGGAAGGTGGCCCTAAACTTATCTGGAAGGCTGAAGGGATTGGAGTCGGCTACTCGGCTGTCGCCGTCGCCAATGGAAGAATCTTCACCCTGGGAGATCAGAAGGACTCGAGCTACATTGTTGCACTCGACCTGCAAGGCAAGGAGCTCTGGAGGACGAAGGTCGGCAAGACGGGCGGCAACTACGAGGGCACTCGCTCGACTCCCACGGTCGATGGCCACCTCGTCTGCGGCCTCGGGCAGTTCGGCGACCTCGTCCTGGTCGAGGCAGCCTCGGGCAAGGAGCTTTGGCGCAGGAATCTCGACCTGGACTTTGGCGGCCAGGTGGGTGGTTGGAACTACTCGGAGTCCGTCTTGATCGACGGCAAACGAGTTGTTTGCGCCCCTGGCGGCGAGAAGGGGACGGTACTGGCCCTTGACAAGGCGACCGGGGAGTTACTTTGGCAGACCCGGGAGTACACTGACCGTTCCGATTACACTTCGATCGTGGTTGCTGAGATTGCTGGCATTCGTCAGTACGTCCATCTCTCGCAGAAGAGTCTCGTGGGGATTTCTCCCGAGACCGGCAAGGTCTTGTGGCATACGCTTCGGCAAGGAGCCACGGCAGTGATACCGACACCGATCATCGCCGGGGATGTTGTCTACGTCACCTCGGGTTACGGCGTCGGTTGTAGTCTCTTCCAGGTCTCAAGGCAGGGTGACGCCTTCAAGGTGGGGGAGGTTTACGCAAGCAAGGACATGCAGAACCACCACGGCGGTGTGGTCAAGGTCGGTGAGCATCTTTATGGCTACTCGGACGGCAAGGGTTGGGTCTGCCAGGAGCTCAGGACCGGCAAGACTGTCTGGCGGGAGAAGGATCGCCTGGGAAAAGGCTCCATCTCGTACGCTGACGGGTTCCTGTACCTGCGTTCCGAGGACGGCAAGGGCACGGTGGCTCTCATCGAGGCAACCCCGGCGGGTTGGAAGGAGCAAGGTCGCTTTGATCAGCCGCTTCGGAGCAAGAAGAACAGCTGGGCGAGTCCCGTGCTCGCCGGGGGGCGACTCTACCTCAGAGACATGGACCTGCTCCTGGCCTACGAGGTGGCGAAGAAAGGGTAGCTGTCGAGGTCTTCGTGGCCTTTTACCCCAGTTGACCACTCCAGATTGACATTTCAAAGGACGAGATCCCATGAGCAGTGAGGCATTCCCGAAGATCAAGAAGATCGAGTACGAAGGGTCCAAGTCGCGCAATCCGCTGGCTTTCAAGCACTATGACCCCAAGGAACTTGTCGAAGGCAAGCCCATGAAGGAGCACCTTCGCTTCAGTGTCGTTTGGTGGCACACAATGTGTGGCACCGGCTCCGACATGTTTGGCTGGGGCACCTGGGATCGGCCATGGGACAGGGACACCGCCGAGAACTCCATCGAGCGTGCGAAACGCCGCGTCCCCGTTTTCTTCGAATTCTGTCAGAAGCTTGGGGTACCGTTCTACGCCTGGCACGACCGCGATGTCGCGCCCCACGGGAAAAATCTCAAGGAGTCCAACGACCACCTTGATACCGTCGCGAAGCTCTTGAAGGAGCACCAGAAGGCCACCGGAGTGAGACTCCTGTGGGGCACAGCACAAAACTTTGTCCACCCCCGCTACATGCACGGGGCGGCCACGAGTTGCAACGCCGACGCCTTCGCGTTCGCGGCCGCCCAGGTGAAGCGTGCCCTCGAGCTCGCGAAGGAACTTGACGGCCAAGGCTACGTCTTCTGGGGGGGGCGGGAAGGCTACTCCTCGCTCATCAATACCGATCTCAAGCGGGAGATGGACCACCTGGGGACGTTCCTGCACATGGCGGTCGACTACAAGAAAAAGCTTGGCTTCACGGGGCCCTTTTACATCGAGCCCAAGCCGAAGGAGCCCACGAAGCACCAGTACGACTCTGACGCCGCGGCTTGTCTCAATTTCCTGCGTGAGTATGACCTCCTTGAGCACTTCAAGCTGAATCTCGAGACCAACCACGCGACACTCGCAGGCCACACCTTCGAGCACGAGCTTGAGGTTGCGGGTGCTGCAGGGGCTCTCGGATCGATCGACGCCAACATGGGCGATCTCTTTCTCGGCTGGGACACAGACCAGTTCCCGACCGATCTCTACCTGACCGCCCGGTGCATGTTGACGATCCTCAAGTACGGTGGCCTCACGACCGGCGGTACTAATTTCGATGCCAAGCTCCGGCGCGAGAGCTTCGAGGTCGAGGACATGTTTCACGCCCACATCGCCGGCATGGATACCTTTGCGCGGGGCCTCAAGATCGCCGCGGCGATTCGCAAGGACGGCAGATTTGCCGAGTTTGTCCGGCAGCGCTATCGATCCTGGGACGCGGGCATCGGCAAGCAGATCGAGGAGAAGAAAGTTGGCTTCGAGGATCTCGAGGCGTACGCGCTCAGGCTCGGTGAGGTCACGACCAACGAGAGCGGCCGCCAGGAATATCTGGAAGCACTCTTCAACGAGTTCCTGTGAGCGACCTCGGGACCCCGTTCAATTCCTCGAGGGCCAACCCCTGAGCTGCACGGGCAGCGGTTGGGCCTCTCCTTCACGAATGTCGTAAACGCGGTCCATGCTCAGGCCGGTGAAGGTCTGCCGGGTGGCGCTTCCTGGCCAGTAAACCTCGACGAGGCGGATCGACTTGGCCTTCCCCAGGCCGATCTCCTGCTGGAGGCTGGAGGAGCCGAAGCTCCCGCCCGTCCCGACCAAGACGTGGATGTCGCGGCTGCCCTGCTCGGTCTCGACGATCACCTTGACCCGGGCGCCGATGGCCGAGCGGTTGGTGCGCACGCCCCGCAGTCGCAGGGTGATCCAGTGGTTGCCGTGTCCGGGGTTCTCGAAGAGCAGCTTGTGGTACACGTCACCCGAGTATGCGCCGCCCATGACCACGTAGATATCCTGGTCGCCGTCGTTATCGATGTCGCCGAATGCAATGGCATGACCCTTCTGGATGTTGCCGAAGCCGCCCGAAGTGGTCACGTCCTGGAAATATTTCCCCTCGGCGTTGCGGAACATGCGGTTCGGGACGAGCCCCTGAAAATCCGGCCAGCCCGTTCCCAGGTAGAAGTCCGTCCACCCGTCGTTGTCCAAATCGCCGTGGTTGGCCCCCATGGCCATCAGCAGCCGGTTGAGCTTCGTCTCGCTGGTGACGTCGGCAAACTTACCGTTGGCCTGGTTACGGTACAGCTTTGGCAGTATCCCGGTGTGCGGCAGGCGGAGGTAGTCAGCGGCAACATCGGAGACAGGAGCTGATGAGCGGTAGCCGCAGGCGAAGATATCCAGCCACCCGTCATTGTCGTAGTCGAAGAACCACGTCGGGAAACTTGCCAGCGGCTCGGCCACGCCGGCGGACTTTGTCTTGTCGCTGAAGAGGCCGCCCCCGTCGTTGTGGAACAGCACGTTGGGACCCATCAGGTTGGACAGGTACAGGTCAGGCAGGCCATCGTTGTTGTAGTCGCCGAAAGCGACTCCCTTGATGAACCCCTCGTGGGCCACGCCCGCCTTGGCTGCGCGCTCCGTGAATGTACCGTCGCGGTTGTTGTGGTACAGCTCGCAGGGGTGTTTTTGGTCGCCGAAGGACTCGTTGCCGATGAACAGGTCGAGCCAGCCATCGTTGTCGTAGTCACCCCAGGCCGCGGTCTGCGTTGGGTGGAAGGAGAGCATCCCTGCCGCCTCGGTCACGTCCTCGAACGTTCCGTTGCCGTTGTTCCTCAGTAGGGAGTTGGGGTGCCTGCCCTCTCCGTAGCGGACCAGCCACGCACCGCGCAGAACTATCACGTCGGGATCGCCGTCGTTGTCGTAGTCGGCATGAATCATGTTCAGGCCGCCGGTGATTCCCAGGAGCCCTGCCTCTGCGGTGCGCTCGGTGAATGTACCGTCTCCATTGTTGCGGAAGTAGCGGAGTTGATCCAGGAGCCCAACGGACGAGCACATGACATCGAGGTTGCCGTCGCCGTCGAAGTCCTCCAGGATCGCGCCGCCGCTGAGGCCGACCACGTCCAGCCCATGAGCACCAGCCACGTCGTAGAAGCGCCCGATGTCGTAATCCGACTCGAAGGCCTTGGGAGGGATGAGCCATTTCTGCGGGACGCCGTCGGGGTACTGATTCAGTGTCATGGAGGCGATATTGAGGAGCCAGCGCGCCTGGAGGTCGGAAGGGTCCGCCTCCAGCATCTGCATCAGGATATCAATGGCGCCGCGCGACCCGCGCTCAACCGTGTGGATTCCCTGGCCGCGGATGGGGACGATACAGGAATCCTGGTTGTGCTGGGCGCAGCAGTTCTCCTGCTCCGCGAGCCGCAGCAGCGTGATCGCCTTCAGGTCGCGGACTTGCTTCAGGTGATTGGGGCTCAGAACCGCGCCGATGCGCTTGAGGAATTGCTCGGCGGCCTCGATCTGCTCGAGCGCCGCCTTGCTCTCGCCAGCGTTCAAGAGATCTCCGGCCATTCGGAAGCGTTCGTTCGGCTGGCTCCACTGTTGTGGCGCCGCCGCGGCGGCCGCCCGCATCAGCGCCACCCGGCGCTCGTTGAGAAAGGGGTTTCTCTGTGGATTGGCCTCGCGCTCGGTGCGCCTCAGCAGCTCAATCATGCGCTTCGTGCCCGACGGCTGCGCCACGGTGCCGACAGGTGGGGCCTCGACGCCGACGCGTTCGGCTCTGGTTGGCGCCGCCGCGGGCGGCGGTGCTCCGCACAGCACCGTGGCTGCGTGGAACAGTAGCATTGGCACCGGCAGGATCCTTCTCCAGTGCAGTATCGGAATCAATTTCGCACAGGAGGGGTGGAGCCCTGGACCAGAGGCTGCGTCCTCGGGGTCTCGACTTGGTTGCGGGAAGCCGCTGGACCTCGCTCCTTCCAATAAATTGTTGAACAAGACCCTGCCGCCAGAGCCCTTGGCGCCCCCGTTGACGACGGTCCCCGTGCCTGCAAGTGGCAGATCCATGGCTACAGGCCGATGCACACGGCCTTGGTCTGCGTGTAGAGATCCAGTGCCTCGTGGCCCATCTCGCGGCCCCAGCCCGATTGTTTGTAGCCACCGAAGGGCAGGGCAGAGTCGAAAATGTTGTAGCAATTGATCCAGA
>SXIK01000222.1 GCA_005772855.1 Planctomycetia bacterium
CGCCTGGCGGCGGAGGATTGGAGACGTTGGAGCCGTCGTCTTCCAGTGCAAGGCAGGAGGCGCCGTCCACGTAGTCAGCGATCTCATCCTTGCTCGTGGCACTGTACTCGTCCAGATTCGTGAACCCGAGGCTCGGGTACATGATATATCGGGGCGTGCTGCCGGTTACGTCGTGGTTGGCGCCGAGGTTGTGACCAATCTCGTGAGCGACCAGGAGCGGCATCAATGTGTCCGACTGAAGATCTTGCGAGAGCCCGTAGGCCACTGAAGTGCTGCAGACGACAGACACGTAAGCGATGCCAATGGTTGAGCCAGCGAGCTCCTTTCCCGTGAAGAGATGGGCTGCATCACGGGTGATTCCCGAGTGGTTGTTGTTCCAGTAAGCACGGAACTCGCCGAGCATCGCGCCCGAGTCCGTGCTTGTGTAGGGATCTGGCTCGGACTGCCAGACGTTGACCGAGACAAGGTCGACCGTGAGGCTCAAATCCGCCTCGAAGATGCCATCGATCATGTTGATGATGGACTCGATCTCCGCCGTGGACTGATCTCCGTAAAGCGTGTAAAACTCGACATCAGCGTCGACCGCCAGCTCGAATACTTTGAGCCCGGTGTTCGCAGTTCGGGCATTCCCCTGGCGCATGGCTTCCCGCGTGCCGACGGGTGGGGCGGTGTCGTCTTCACTGGCCCGAAGGGGCTCGGCGCAAGTTCCGAGGAAGCTGACGTCGATATCAGCTTCCGTGAAGACCTTGTGGTCGACACCGCTCGACCCGATCCGGATCGGTTGTGTTCCCCAGGGGGCGAGAGGCTCGAAAAAGGCCCAGCCCGCACCCGACTTGACGTAGCCCCGGAGACCCCTCGGGGTGCTGGTGAGACGCACTATGCTCCTGGGTTCGCCCTGGAGGTGACCCCTGAAGGTCTTTGCTGGGGCGCTGTAGACCGTTCTCAGATCCCCCAGGGAGCCCATCTTCTCGGCGAATCTGGGGGAACGAACTTCGGAGGTTTCCAGTACGATTCGATGCGTTCGGCCGAAAAATCCGAGGTCCACCGGCTTGCCTGTTCGGACTGCCTCCTCGACTGCACTGATATCAAAAGTCTCGACGTCGTATCGACTGGGCGCCAACAAGCCGTCCCCTCGAACTGCCGCGAGCGGGAAGATCCAGGCAACGGCGACCAGCCGCAGCGCTCCCGCAAGTCCTCGTTGCGTCTCCATACCTGTGAACCCTCCCTTTTGAGAACCGATCCGTACCCAGTGGGGTTAGCAAGGAACGTACCGGGTAGATTGATTTCGAGAACCCCTTTGGGGCAAGCGAGTTCGAACACGCGGGGAAGTGACGGTAGGGCAAGAATCCAGGAAGGAAACGGCCCACCGAGGCGAAATGGGACGGCAACCGGGGTACGACGTCGTGCTTACGAGCGGCTCTTAGCCTTCTCAACTGCCCTGGCCCAGAGGGCGCAGCGCCTTTTCGATTCGCGAACCGGCATTACCGGCCGGAAGCAGGCCTCCTCCCTCCAGACGCGCTCGATGCTCGAGCGCGAAGAGAAGATGCCTGTCGTGAGGCCGGCGAGCAGGGCAGTACCCAGGGCCGTCGTCGATGAGATCCGCGGCCGCACGATTCGTGCTCCGAGCAAGTCGGCTTGAAGCTGCATGAGCAGGGAGTTGCGTGAGGCGCCACCGTCCACCTTGAGCGTGCGCACGCGCTTTCCGAGGTCCAGCTCCATGGCGCGGACCAGGTCGTGGATCTGGAAGGCGATTCCCTCGAGCGCCGCCCGGGCGATGTGGGCACGGGTTGTGCCGCGCGTCAAGCCGCAGAGGACGCCGCGAGCCCCGGGATCCCAGTGGGGGGCCCCGAGCCCCGTGAGGGCTGGCACGAGAAAGACACCGTCCGAGTCGCTCACGCTTCGCGCCAGCGCCTCGATCTCGGAAGACGACCGGATGATCCCCAGCCCATCCCTCAGCCACTGTACGATGGCGCCTGCCATGAACGTGGATCCTTCCAGGGCGTAGGTGGCCTTCCCGCGAAGTTTCCAGGCGACCGTCGAGAGAAGGCCCTGTCGGGAGCTCACGATGCGGTCTCCCGTGTTGAGAACGAGAAAAGCTCCCGTGCCATAGGTGCACTTGGCCTCGCCGGAGGAGAAGCAAGCCTGGCCGAACAGTGCCGACTGCTGATCACCGATGACGCTGGCGATGGGGACTCCATCCGGCAGAAAATCGACGCCGCTGGTTTGCCCGAAGACTGTGTCGTTGTCGAGAATCCTGGGGAGCATGGCCTCGGGTACATCGAACGCCTCGAGCAGTTCGCGGCACCATTGGCCTTTCTTGAGGTCCACGAGGAGTGTGCGAGACGCGTTCGAAAGATCGGTGACGTGAGTGGTCCCCCCCGTGAGCCTCCCGACGAGGTAGGTGTCGATTGTGCCGAAGAGGAGCCTGCCGGCCCTTGCGGCACGGCGTGCGCCCGCCACATTGTCGAGGATCCATGCGATCTTTGTACCGGAGAAATAGGGGTCCAGGACGAGGCCCGTCTTGCGGCGAATCATGGGCTCAAGCCCACGGCGTCGGAGAGCCACGCAGCGGTCTTGTGTGCGACGGTCCTGCCAGACGATGGCCCGGTGGATTGGTTTCCGGCTTTGTCGATCCCAGATGACGGTTGTCTCTCGTTGGTTCGTGATGCCGATGGCGGCCAGGTTGCCCGTCTTTACCCTGGCGCGTTCAAGGGCCTCGGTCACCGCACCTCGAACGCTCACGAAGATGTCCTCCAGATCGTGCTCCACCCAGCCGGGCCTTGGAAAGTTTTGAGGAAATTCCCGCGTGGCCTCGGCCACGACTTTCAGGTCCGATTGCAAGACCACGGCTTTGGTGCCTGTTGTGCCCTGATCGATCGCAAGCAGGAGGGGCTTGCGTCTGCTTCGCATCATGGTTTCTCCCACGCCACCTGCCCTCCCGGCGATTCAACCCTGAGGACCCGCATCGCGTAGGACTGGCGATTCGTGGCGAGACGATGGATGAATACTGGTACGCCGAGCCGGTCGTCGAATCGCGTCCGAAGGATCGCGTTGGCCGGCTGGCCTGGCTTCGGATCATTCCCTTCCTTCATCTCCAGCTCCGCCTCGAGCGTCTCGAAGAGCCCGGCGACCGAGTAGGAGTCCGACACGGGTAGCTCGGCTTTGTTCAGTACCAGACGAACGGCCTTGCCTCCACGGATCTCCGTACGGATGACCTCCGAAGGGCGTTGGTCGACCTCTTTTTGGAGCGTGATATCGTAGTCGATGAGGCCTCTTAGCCTCCACGTTGCGCGAGCTCGATCGAGCGCGGCTCGTGTAAGTGGCGGCGTTCGGTCCCGAGTGGCGACGCCAAGAACGAGGGCGCCGAGAGCTACAATTCCAACTCCGGCGGCAACCGAGCGGGAGCGCAAGCTCATGGCGACGATGTCTTGGGCTCGACGGGATTTTTCGGATCCGACGGTTTCTCCGTACTCGGCTTTTGCTGCTGTTCCGTCAAGATCCTCTGAAAGGCGGCCCCAAACTCCTGCTCAGGAACGCCCACAACCTGAACGAACTCCACGTTGCCATCGCTCCGCACGATCGCGGTGCCGTGGTTGTGAAGCAAGACTTGCGTGTCTCGGTCTTGCGACGTGGGCCTGTCATCTGGATACCACGCCACCGCAATCGGCACCGTGGGGGGGGAGCTGGTCACGAGCGCAGTGGCGGCCTTCAGATTGGCCTCCTTGCCGCTCTTTGTGGGCCGCTCGCCGTAGAAGATTCCAATGTAGGCGACTTGATCTCCGCCGGGGGCTTTCGAAAGCAAGGTCTGCATCTGGGAGAGCCTCTGATAGCGCTTCTCCTTGCAGTCTGGGCAGTCGTCAAAGCTCATGTAGATCGTGATCTTGCCCTTCGTCCCGTTGATTACATCGGTGTTCTCCTCCCATTGCTTCTTGGCAGCATTCCACCACAAGACGGGAGGGAAGGGCGGCAGTGGCTTGCCTGAAAAGTCCTTGCGGACTTGGTCCTGGTAGGCCTTCATGGTCTTGTCTCGGCTACCGATGCGCCCCACGATCTTGACTTCCTGCCCCGCGCGGAGGATTTTGAATCTGAGCTTTGCGTTGACATTCTCCTTGCGGACCTCGCGTGAGAAGTCCTCGGGAAGGGCGATGAGGACGTCATTGAGTGTCTTGATCTCGTCTCCGAGCTGAAAGCCCATCTCCTTTGCCGCGCTCAGCGGCCAGACGTATGTGACGACGACGCCACTTGCGGGATCCTTGCGATCCTTGAGCTCGGTTTGAAGCCCAAGAAAAGGTGCCTCGACGGGGGCTGTGGTCGGCGGGGCCTGTGCAACGAGACCTGTTTGGGTGGCAAAAGCCGTCAGAAACAGCGCAATTCTTCGAACGTGCATGGGAGTCTTGTCTCGTGGGGTGGATTGGGGAATTGGGTCAAGGAGGAGTCTACAGAAAGAAGGCTACCGGGTCACCATTCTACCGGTTCGGGCCGCCGGCTTGTCTGCGTGGTCTGACTTCGAATTACCCCCGGCAGGGAGGGCTTCCTTGCGACAGGCCCACGAGATCCCGCGGTACTGGGTCCGTACCGGGAGGCTTTCGTTTCGAATTGGGGCTCCGGCTGCCGTTCATTCCGTGAGGTCCCGCAAGCGTTTGGGTAGTGTCGGCGGGATGGGGGTAGTTTGTGCGTTGGGTGGTGATATACTCGGGTCTCGAATCCTGTTGGCAAAAGCCAATCAAGCTGAGAGTCAACGGGATGTCCCGCCTTATGGCCTTTTTTTGGGCTCCTTCCTGCTTTTCTTTGCTCTCAGTACGCGAAAACTACTTTACTCCATGGGGGCTGACCCCTTACCGTGGAGTGTCGAATATAAACAGGGAAACCGACTCGCTTGGCATACATTCACTCAACGAAAACCTCAGGGTCTATACCAGGCTACTAGGCGCTTCGTCTGTTCAAGGCCGAGCGCTCTGCAACGGAGCGATCTGTTCGCTCGGCGTCGATTCGGCGGAAGATATCGGATAGAGGCTGCAAAACGCAGCAGGCGTGGTCACGCCGCCGGTCAAAGCCAGCGTGACCTGACGAGCCAGGCCCCAAGGCTTGCTTTGTGTCCGCAGGGCCCCCAGTCCCGTTGAGAATCGGGGCGGTGATAGCGCCGTCCCCACAGCAAACCAGTTGATTTCAGGAGGAAAATAATGAAACAGCGCCCCGGGTGCGCCTTGGCGCGCTCCGGGCGAGGAGGAGAACAACTCGATGGATTTCTTTCCCAGGGCGGCTCGGCAAGAAATTCTTCTGGATTGAGCCGCCAATAGTTTCTGGTCCTCGCAAGGAGGACTCTCCTTAATTCCGTCAACCACCGCCGTTTCTGCCGCGAGACCGTGAAACAAGGTTTCACAGGTTTCAGCCAGGGCGGCCAACTCTCCCTGAAGGGTTGCCAGATATGTACTTCACTGAAAAACAGCTACGGATCATGGAGTTCATTCAGCAGTTTCGTACCGAGCGGGGCATTTCCCCCACGCTCGAGGAAATTGCCAAGAACTTTGGCGTTACAAAAATCACCATTTACGAGCATATCAATCAGCTCGAGCGCAAGGGGGCTATCAAGCGCGAGAAGTTTCGGGCGCGGTCGATCGAGATCCTTGTACCCGTCGAACATCGCGCTACCCGGTATTCCCTGCCGCTCATGGGGAATTTGCGGGAGGGCCTGCCCATTGAGGCGACCCAGGACCGCGAGGACCTGAATCTCACGGATCTGATTCCTGTCGGGAAAAAGTGCTACGCGCTTCGAGTGAGAGGCGACTCGATGGCAGACGATCACATCACGGATGGTGACTACGTCATCGTCGAGAAACGAGAAGAGGTGCTCAACGGCGAGACCGTGGTCGCGGTTCTCGAGAACGGCGAAGCCACGGTCAAGAAGTTCTTCCGCGACAAGTCCCGGATCAGGATCCAATCTTGCAACGGCAGCTTGAAGTCGATCTTTCCCAAGACGGCCGAGATCCGCGGAGTTGTGGTGGGCGTTCTCCGCCGCTTCTCGGCGGAACAACCCATGGAGCCAGTTGTGAGCACCTGAATAGTCCGGCACGATTCCGAGTGTTCAGAATTCGCCGAGGAGTTTTCCGCGCTGGCGCGAAGCGAAGGCCGACCGCGATCCTGGAAGGATCGCAGAGGCCAAGCGACAAAGCCAGCGCGGGAAAAAACCGGCGAGGCGCCACTCCGAATCGTGCCGGGCTATGTAGTGGCGGCGAAGGGCATCGCAGCTTGCGACTTGATTCCGGACGTTTCGAAAGGCCCAGACCTTTTGTGAAACGCACCTGAGAAGTCGCAAGCCCCCATGCTCCCGATTCAGTGCCCAGGACTCCTGTCTTGAGCGGTCGGCTCCAACCTTTGTCCTTGTACTCCCCGCGGGGGAGGAAAACCTCCCCCGCGCCGGGGTGTCTGCCAGTGCGCCCCCTCCTCGGTGCTCCATGACAGCCTGTTGAACAAGTCCCCGCGGGCAGCGTTGCCAGGCCGGCGGGTCGGATGCAAGGCGCCGATGGTGGGGGAACATTGGTCCAGATGTCCCAATCGTGGCCCCGCAGGCCTGCGCGGAGTATACAATCGACACAAGGAGGATTCGCGATTCCATGCCACTCCGTGTGCGCTGCCGCTGCGGCCAGGAGCTCACTTTGCGCTACAGTGAATGGGTCTACGTGTTCCTCGCTGTGGCGCTCGTGGCGCTCCTGCTGAACACCGTTGCCCTGGTGCTGCTTTACTTCAGGATAGAGGGCCTGGGTGGGACGGCAGTATCTTCAGGCCCAAGCGCGCCATCCATCGTTCTCGCTGCCCATTCCGACGAGGAGACGAAGTCACTCATTCCTCGCCCTCAGGCCGACCCTGCCCGGTTGCCAGGGGAGGTCGCAAGCTCCCCTCCGCCAGCGACGGCCCCGGGAGTGCCAGTTCCGCTCGAGGTCGAGGCTCCTGCTCCGCAACCTGTCCCCACCGTGGATGGCTCCATTCTTTCCGTGGACAACGACCTCAAGCAGGTCCTCAAGGCCGCCGAATCGAATCCTCCGACCCAGCCCTTCAATGCCCCATGGGTGGAAGACGGTACGCTGGTGCGCCTTCACCTACTCGAGTCGATCTTGGGCGAGAGCGCTCCCTTGGTCCTTGCGGCGCTTCTTCTCGACTCCGATTCCAGGCTCCAGAGGCGGGCGCTCGAACGGCTCCTCGAGCACACAGCGGACGGAGACTCCGGAGCCTGGGCGAAACAGGCCGCTGAGATGGATGCCGTCCTCGGCCCTCGGGCCGCCTGGCTCGAGAAAGTACCCGGTGGCGACGAGATCTTGAGGCGGGTGAACGCCCACCGGGTGGGGGGGAGTGCGTCCGAGGTCCTCGGAACGGATGCCAGGAGCTCCGATCTTCCCGGGGTGTTGCCCGGGATACAGAAGGCTTGCTCTCTGTGGCTTTCGCGAGCAGACACCGAGGCTCTTCGGCGTCATGTTGAGCTTGCAGCCAGCCAGGGTATCGACCTTGTGCTGGCGGTGGACGTGAGCCAGAGCATGAGTGGCGCGCTAGAGGTCCTGCAACGGGAGGCACTTTGGCTCCTGCCTGCCTTGACTTGGGCGCTGCCGGGAATCCGCGTGGGGGCGATCTTCTACCGCGACGCCGTCGAGAAGACCCTTGATTTCTCAAGTGCTTCCGAGACGGAGATACTCCGGGAGCTACGAGAGGCGAGAGCCGAGGGTGGGGGAGACGTGCCAGAGGGAGTTCACCGGGCGCTCGAGGCTGCACTTTCTCTCGGGAAGTTTCACTGGCGAGAGAGCGCCCGGAAGAACATTGTGCTTGTTGGTGACGCCCCGCCTCCCCACGAATCGAAGGCTGGCCTCCTTGCGCTTCTGCGGCAAGCTCGGCTTCAAGGCCAATTTCGGGTACATACCCTCGGAGTCAATCCCGAGGAAGGTCGCTCCTCGGTGCCCATGTTTCCGGAGATTTCACAGGCCGGGGGGGGGCGTTCCGTGACGATCACGGACCCCACGCAGGTTGGCTCCGAGTTGCTCCTTTGCGCCATGGCCGATGATGCCCAGCCCTCAACTCGGGTCCTTCTCCCCGCCCTGAAGCGCCTATTTCAACCTGATTTACCTTGGCAGGCACCCGTCCCCTGGCGGTAACCCCTCCTTGAAATGGGTCCCTACACAGCCCATTGAAAATCACATCCTCCGGTGATAACGTTGGATTCCTACCCTCATGGAAGCCACGCCGGGCCTCACGTAGCTTGTTTTGTATTCCATTGCAAGTGAAGCAAGTCAGGGTCAGATTGTGGCTTCCGTGCGTCCGTTGCTAATGGGTAAGTGTGCTGTTTCTTGAAGCAAGAACCCCGCGGAAGGTAATTTCTTGAGCCTTTGGCGGGTTTGAAGGAGGTTTTGGAATGTTTCAGTGCCGGTCGAGCACCGCTCTGCACTCCTGGATTCCGTTGGTGCTGTTGGCTCTGGCGGGCTGCGAAAGTACCCCACGGCAGATAGACCCGCCCGACCTCAAGGATGATTTTGGAGGCAGCCTTGACCGTCAGCCCATTACAGCCGAGTCGGTGGGAGAAAGAGAAATGCTTCACCGCCGCTGGCAAATTGACTTGAAGGGTCAGGTGGCAATCCCGACCGGATTCTTCCAGGACAACGGCTTCGAGGCGGGCCCCAGCGCCGGCGTGAAGGTCGCCATTGAGGTGGAGAAGAACCTTTTCGTCGGACTCGATTTCGACTGGGCCAACTGGGAGCAAAAGGATGGCGTTGCGAGTGCGCTATCCTCGCCCTCGACGCTCTCCGGTGTGACCCCCGACCAGCTTTTCGAGGAACTCGATCGCTATAGTTTCCTTCTCTCTGTCGACTACGACTGGACGATCGCGAGAAGCTTCATTGTGGACAAGCATCCGCTCAAGTGGCGTCTGGGCTTCGGTGTCGGTGGCACCCTCATCGAAGGCAACGTGGATGCCACCCTCGATCGCCAGGTCAAGGCTGCAGGGTCGGAGCTTGACATTGTCCCCTACGTGGGCTTTTGCGCACGCTTCGGAACAGGTTTGCGTTGGCAGGCCTCGGACAGCGTGATTCTTTTCACGCAGGCGTCGTACGATCTTGTCTACCCGTTCACCATGGAGGTTCGCATAGATCGCAACCGCTCCGAGGTCGAGGGCGATATTGACTTTGGCTCGATCAACCTCGGCGCAGGGATCGCCTTTGAGTTTTGATCTGACCGAGAACAACAAAGTTTGTTGAATGCCCACCCGAGTTCGGGCGGGTTGCAGGTGCCTCGCGCTTGGGAGGCTATCCGTGATACAATGCGAAGCGGTAGGTGCTGCCGCTTCGCATTTTTGTTGAGGTAACGAGCCATGAGACGGGAGAGTCCAGACGCGGAGTCCGGGCGAGCTGATGATCGCGAGAAGGACAGACGCAAGGAAGCGCTCCACGTGCTTCTGGAGGCCAGGGAACGCCTCCTGACGCAAATGGCCGAGGACATCCTCTCCAATCGGGACGTGCTGCTGGACGCCTCGGAGCGGGAGAGCTTCTCGAGCTTCGAGCTCGAGGAGATCGAGGATCGTTACAGCGCTCGATTGAATGCGCTCAATTCACTCCTTGAAAACCTCGAGTACAGGCAGCCCAACGTCCGCCATCGCATCGAAACCTTGACGACGACGATCCGGGGGGTGAAGCGCGACTTGAGCGACCTGCTGACGAAGTTTGACCAGTGGGATCTGGTCAACCTCGAGATCACCCCGATCTCTGCCGAAGAACTTCTGGTGGTGGCCGCGTTGACCGCGGACGAGTACCCGGAGTAGGGCGGAATATATACCTCGCGCGCCCACACATGAGACATTCCGAATGGGCAGAGGAAGACCATCTCAAGTCTGCTGCTCGTTTCTGCTGGTGGGGGAGGCGGACCCTCCCCCACGACGGCTCGCCTCCGAGCGGAGCGAGGTTGGAGCGAGGTTGGAGCGAGGTTGGAGCGAGGTTGGAGCGAGGGCGGAGCGAGGGC
>SXIK01000223.1 GCA_005772855.1 Planctomycetia bacterium
GAGCACGGCCGCGGGCCGGTAGGCCTGCCGGTCGACGTTCAGGCCGTCCAGAAGAGAGGTCATCATGGCGTCGCGGAAGTGGGTGATTTGCCAGTCATTGCCGGAGTTGCGCAGCACGAACGACTCAAACTTATCGATGTCTTTCCCCGGAAACATGCGGTAACGGATCTCGCTCGCCCCATATTCGCTCCGGGCGAAGAACGCCAGGGAGCGCTGGGGGTTCCCGCGGCTATAGCCGCCAAAGATCTTCGTCCCCGCATCGACGCTGAAGCCGAGGGCACCACCGGGTTCGAAGAGCTCGAGGTGGACGGGACGCTCCCAGTCCTCCCAAAAATTGGAGCCAAAGTACGGGAACGAGGAGTCGTAGCTCGTACCATGGACGTAGATCCCGATTTCGTTGTCAAAGAAGTTTGCCGGGTCCGTCGAGATGGACACGAAGGGAAGCGTGGAGGTCTGCCCGATGATCAACGTGTGGGTCATGGTCTTGCCCGGGTAGACGCCTGCGCCGAGGACCCTGGCCCGCACGACCGTGGTGGCGCTGAGCTGAAGCGGCGTCGTGTACCGAGTCGACGCCTCTGTGGGGACCGACCCATCGGTAGTGAAGAAGATGGTGCCGGCGGGGTCTGGCTTGCTGAGCGCCAGGGTGACGGGGTCAGGATGGAGTCCGCCTGTGTGGGAGAACGTCACCGGACTTCCGATCGCCGCATGGCCCGCGGAGGCGTTGGGTGCCCCCGGGGTGGCCAGCGCGTGGAAGGAAAAGGCGCCTCCACCGTCGGGGAACCGGCCGATCGAGAAGTCTGTCGGAAGCCATCCGGTTTGGACGGAGTCGAGAACGGTTCCGTCGGGCGATGCGAGGGTGATCCCTTCGCCTGCCGACGAGATCTTGAAGTTGGTGTGGAGCGACTCAAACGTCCGCTTCAGCCTCTCGGCCGGGCCACGTGGGTACCATGGGATTTCATCGGTTTCATTCATGCCCAGGGTGAGAAACGGGAGCAGGCTCAGGTCCGAGGAGCTGGAGCCGGCGTTATGTACCTGGATCGCAAGGACGTTTTTCCCGGCACGCAGGAGGGTCCGGAAACGCTCCTCCCGATAGCGCCGGAGCGGAGCGCCGGTGAGCAGCCGGGGCTCGGTGAAAGTGTTGGCAACCTCGCTGAAGGCTGGCGGGCGTCCGAAATCCGTGAGGTTCTCTCGGGCGATCTCCACGCCGTTGAGGAAGGCGACGAAACCGTCGTCGAAATCGATGTCGAGAACCACATCGAGGATCTTGTCGGGATAGTCGAGCACAAACACCGCTCTGGCGTAGACGGAGACGGTACCCGCGGGGACGACCGTGCGGTCGTCTCCGTCTCCGTAGCCAATACCAGTCGCTCCCCTCGACCAGGCTGAATCGTTGAAATTGAAATCTGGCGTTCGCCAGGCGTCGCTCGGCTCCGAGGTTGGGACGATGTATTTCCAGGTGTCCCCCTCGGTCACCACGGTCTCCCAGTAGGCCGGCACTGCTGAGCGGTCCTTTCCAGAGCAGAACACGATCAAATGCCCGCCCGGAGGAACGACGCCGCCGGAGAACACCCACTTGAGGGGGTTGGCGTCGTCGGAGAGTCCGTAGCCCTTGAGCTGGATCGCGGAACTCCCGTTGTTCTTGACTTCGATCCAGTCGGAGCTCTCCCCATCCTCATCGAGGATGGTCGTGCTGTTGGAGCTCATTACCTCGTTGATGACCAGGTCCTGGGCCTGGGTAGCCTGGAGCAAGAACCCGCCGAGGACGGTCCAGCCGAGGATGGTGGCCGCACCCCATGGCACCCTGGTGGGAAACTGAATTTTCATTTCAGGTGGAGCTTACGGTGATGGCAAAGCGATCAAAACCCGGGGATCCAAGGCGACTTGCACTGGCTTCAGGAAGATCGAGCCCGGACAGCGCTTGATTTTTCCACATTCCCTGGCCCAACGCAAGGCGCTTGTGCTCCTCTTCGCCCCGGCAAGCTGCCCAGTTCAAGAACGAGCTTCTGTCAGAGGGTATTTCAGTGGAGCCACAGGATCGAAGGCATTTTTCCTCGCAATTTGGTAGGATCCGTCAAGTCATGAAAGTTCGAGCAGCAACCCATCTCGCCCGATTCCGTGCTCACAGCGTCTTACTGGCTCTTCTCTCCGGCTGCGCAGCCGGGTACCCAACCGCCAATTCGCCGGAGAATCGCGAGAACGACCTCGTCGCGAAGCAAGCGGCACAGGTTGCCCTGGTCAGGGAAGCGGCTCGAGCAAGAGTGTCAGCTGCCGCCGAGGAGCTCGAGGCGAAGCTCTTTCTGACCGACGCGGGCAAGGTGATCGCCCGGGCGATTCGAGCCCATGGGGGCTGGGATGCCTGGAAGACGCTCTCGACCGTTGATTACCTGCGCGACCGCATTTACTTCAATGAGAAGGGTCAGCCCGTGACAGGCACCGAGCGGCAGGCGACCCGGCTTGAGCTTCGCGTCGAACCGTCGGGCAGGCTCGACGGCGCTGCCACGGGCGAAGCCGCCGAGGAGGCGTCTTTGCTGGCTCTCCCGTTCCTGCTGCCTCACCTGGAAGGGCACAAGTATTACCTCGGCATTGAGGCCGATGCCAGGAGTGGAGAGCTGTTCGAGAAGATCCGGTGCGAGCGGCCTGGCGGCTGGTTCATTGCCTATTTTGACTCCCCGAGCTTCGTGCTGCGACGCGTTCTCGAGGAGCGCAACGGCGCGTTTCAGCTCACGGTGTTCTCGATCTGGACGGAGGTGGGGGGGGTGAAGATGGCCACGAAACGCACTCAGTTTCGCCTGCGGAGCAACTCCGAGCACCGGGACTTGAGTCTCCCAGATCTTGTCGATGTGCTGGATCAGCTCAAGATCAGAGCCTAGTTTCCTACTCACTCGGAAGGAACGAGAATGTTGGAGCACGTCAGAGTCCTGGGCATCCTTGGGATCGTGAGGTCCCTTCTCGCGGCGGCGTTCGGCCTGGCCCTCCTCTTGAAGGCTCCAAGTGTGTCCCTGTTCGACTATGGCAAGAATCGTTTTGAGCTTGAATCGCCCATTTACAACGAGCAGGACGGCGCGATCCTGAGCTTTGACAAGACCGCGTTCTTGGTGGTGGGCGTCGTGTGTGTTGCCCTGGCGCTCGCCCGGCTCACTCAAGGCGTCGGGGTCCTGTTCTGTCGGCGCTGGGCCCGTCGATTCGGCCTGGGGCTTGCTTGCTTCGACATCTTCAATCTCCCGCTGTTCCCTCTTTCTACGGCGCTGGGGCTCTACGCGCTGGTCGTCTATCGCAAGGAGGAGACGGTCGAGCGGTTTGAAGCGCGCCGCAAGGCCAGTTGATTGGCAGGCACTTGACAGTCTGTTGAGCCTGTCGAGGAGCAGCTTCGGCCCCACGGGGGTGTTGACTTCCCCGCTGCTCCTTCCAAAATGGCGAATTCTCAGAAGTCCAGGCCCAAGTCCGGCACAAGGAGACGACCGCAAAGCACATGACGACCGTTGATCGTTACAAGAAACTCGAGACCAGGATTCCTGAACGAACCCTTGTTTGGCAACTTACCGGCAAGGGTTTTGAGAATTTTCATTTGACCGAGATTCCGGTCCCGAAAACAGGGCCCAAGGATATTCTCTTCCGCTCGGACACCAACGGCATCTGCGCCTCCGACGTCAAGATCATCAGCCAGGGTGGCGAGCACGCCCGGTTGAAGGGCTACGACCTCATGAAAGACAAGGTCGTGCCTGGCCACGAGATCTCCATCACCGTCGTCCAGGTGGGCCGTGAGGCTGACAAGCGCTTCAAGGTCGGGGATCGATATATCGTCCAGGCTGATATGCTCGAGTACAACTCTGCCGTGGGCTACAACATTTGGGGCGGCATGATTCAGTACGGCGTGTTCGATGAGCGGGTGCAGAAGTACCTGATCAAGGTCGAGGAGGACATTGGCTACTCGCAAGCTTCTCTCGTCGAACCCTGGGCTTGCATAGAAGCCTCCTACGAGCGCGCCGATTTGCAATCCGGAGACGAGGTTGTCTGGATCATCGGCGGTGGGGGCCCCATGGGTCAAATGCACACACTCCGGACCATCTCACGCAAGCGGATTGGCAAGCAACCAGCGCTCAATACCGTGCTGGTCACCGACGTGAGCGAGGAGCGCCTGGCAGCCGTTCGGGCTCGCTTTGATGTTCGGTCGCAGCAGGCAGGGTTGAAGCTCGTAACGCTCGATCCGACAAAGCCTGGATTCGATGCCGAATTGAAGCGCATCGCTCCCGGGGGTGTCGCCTACGTCGTGGCCTGCGCCCCCAGTCCGGAGGTGGTGCTCGCCTCGGTGAAGCACATGCGGAGATATGGCGTCCTCAACTTGTTTGCAGGCATCAAGCGTGGAACTGGCCAGATTTTCCTCGGCGATATCCATTATGACCAGATCACTGTCACTGGAAACAGCGGATCGCGTCTCGAGGACATGGAGAAGATGCTTCGCATCACCGAGCGTGACGAGCTGGACACAAATTTCTCCGCTGGCGCGCTCGTCGGAATGAAACATTGTGCTGACGGCGTCAGGGCCGTGGCGGAAGGGAAAATCACCAACAAGACCATTCTCTACCCGCAGATTCCTGACTTGCCGCTGACGCGGATAGAGGATTTGCCTTCGAGGGTGAAGTTTTCGTCCGATGTGGCCGCCGAGGTCAAGGCCGGGCGATGGTCGAAGCGTGCCGAAACCGAGCTAATGAACGAGCTCTTGCAGAGGGACTGACCCCAGTGGCCCTGTGCTGGCGATGGTTCGCCTTGCCGACTGCGGCCCTTCTCTTGCCGCAGCGGCCCCAGATGTTCTTTCACTCACCGGAGCGATCATGAAAAGCAATCCATCGACGCCAGGCCGACGCACCCGCGCAAACATCAAGAAGAGGCCTCCCGCTCCCACTGGCAGGATCGGCAATAACTCGATTCCCCTCGAGTTGGCGGAGCTGATCGAGATTTCCCGAATTGTCGGCCGCGATCCGGACATGGTCCAGGGTGGCGGGGGCAACACCTCCGTCAAGACAAGGATGGGAAACCTCATGTACGTCAAGGCGTCCGGGACCACGCTGAGAGACATGGACGATCACCGGGGCTGGGCTCTCCTCGACCTGGCGCAGACGAGGGCCGTGCTCGAGAGTGACCTCGAGAGCCTTCCGCAGGCCGATCGTGAGTCGAGGGTGCTTCAGCTCCTGCAGTTGTGTGTGATCAAACCCCTGGCTGCCCGGCCCTCGGTGGAGTCCAATCTGCACGCCCAGCTTGGACGAGTCGTCATTCACACGCATCCGATTGGTCTAAATGTGCTCCTCTCATCTCGAGACTCACGCAAGATCTTCGCGAAAGTGATCGGCGCCAAGTTCGGCGAGCCCCTGTACATTCCTTACGTTGATCCGGGGTACACGCTGGCAATGCGAGTGGCTCGGGAGATCGACGCTTACAAGCGGGAGCACGGCCAGCTTCCCCGGGTCGTCCTTCTGGAGAACCACGGTCTCTTCGTCGCTGAAGAAGACGCCCTGAAATGTCTCGAGATTTCCAGACGTGTCACGAGTCTTGGGATGAAGTGGATCGGTAGCAAGCGTGTGAACCCGGAGAAGTTCGACCCGCTGGTGAGCGTGTCGGAGGACTCACTGGAAAATCTTCCGTCGCTTCAGGCGGCAGAGGTCCGGGGGGCTCTTGCGAAGGGAGGCTGCCAGCCTGTGGTGCTCCGGCGCGACGAGGCGCCAATTGCCAGCGAGTTCCTCGAATCCGACCTCGCCGTCCAGTATGCCAGGAAAGGTCCCTTCACTCCGGATCAGATCGTCTATTGCCGCGCCGAGCCGCTTGTCTTTGAGGGCTCTCCGGCAGACTGGCCGAAGCGTGTGATGGACTACCGCTCGAGAATCGGCATCGATCCGCGCGTGGTAATTGTCTGGCACAACCCGAAGAACAAGCTTTTGGGAGGGGTCTACTACGCCGCGCCTGACCTGCGTCAGCTCGGCGTCGTGGCCGAGGTCTATCGCGGCTCGATGGCCACCATGCTTCGCTCCGTCAGGGCAGGCGGCCCTCGCTTCCTTGCGGGGGCGCAGCGGGCCTTCATCGAAGGCTGGGAGGTTGAGCGCTTTCGAGCGGCCCTCCTGGGCGGCTCCGCGCACAGGATTCAGGGCAAGGTGGCCGTTGTGACCGGCGCCGCGAGCGGGCTCGGAAAGGGAATCGCAGGTGGGCTCACGAGGGCTGGCGCCACGGTCCTGGCTCTTGATATGAACCGGGATACCCTCGAGGCCGCAAGGGCAGAGCTGCCCGTCGGCAAGTACCTGCCGTGCCAGGGAGACGTGACCGATGAGGTTTCGGTCGCATCCGCTTTTCGCACCCTCGAGGCCAGTGTGGGCGGCCTCGATATCCTTGTGAACGCTGCGGGGATCGCTCCGCCGTTTCCGCTCGTTGACTTCCCGCTGAGCGCATGGCGAAAGACGCTCGAGGTCAATTTGACCGGTTATTTCCTCTGTGCCCGCGAAGCTGCCCGGCTGATGATCCGGCAGGGCTCGGGCGGATCCATCATCAACCTGACGAGCAAGTCAGGCCTCGAGGCGAGCAAGGAGAACTCCGCCTACAACGCGACGAAGGCCGGGGAGATCCATCTCATGCGCGGCTGGGCGCTCGAGCTCGGGAGAGCTGGCATCCGCGTGAATTGCGTCGCGCCCGGAAATGTCTTCAAGGGATCGCAGATCTGGAATGAGGAGTATCTCAAGGCCTGTGCCCGGAAGAAGGGTATCAAGCCCGAGGAGGTGATCCCGTACTACACCTCGCTCTCACCTCTCGGGAAAGAGATTGAACCGGAGGACATTGCCAACGCGGTGACCTTCCTTGTTTCGGATGAGGCTCGTAATGTTACAGGGCAGACCCTGGTGGTCGACGGCGGTCAAGTCATGGTGAGGTAAGAGGAGAAGCAGAATGGCCATTACGTCAGATTCCGCTGCGATTCGGGAGTTGGAGGGGCGATTGAAACGGCCTGACCGCGGCGAGAACGGCTACCGTGAAGGACGCGAGACGCGCACGCGTCCTGAAACCCTGAAGCGGCTTCGCGAGTTCGTGGAGGAGGGTAAGATTAGCCGCGAAGGAAGTGCGGGTGGCATCAACACCCACGTCCACACTGCGAAGTCGTTTGGGTACTTCGACTCTCCCTCCGAGGCGGTCTGGCAAGGCTACCTGGCCAAGGTGAGTGTCCTTGGCATCAACGACCACTACACGCTTGCGGGGCACGACGAGTTTGGCAAGGCTTGCAAGGTCCTCGGTATCCGGGCCACTTTCAGCATGGAGGCCATCGCCCTGTGGGAGGCGGCTGAGAAGTCGAAGAAGACGGTCAACGACCCATCCAACCCTGGCCGTACCTACTTGACAGCAAAGGGTGTCACGCAGCCCTTTGTCCCCGGCTGTGCCGGCGAGTCCGACCTTCTCCGAATGATCGAGGCGCTGGGTGTGCGCAACCAGAAAATCACCGACAAGGTCTCGAAGGTCATCGCCACGCGACTGAAGAAGAAGGACGCCATTAGCTGGCCCGAGGTGCTTGCTTTGACGCCACACGGGCAGCCGACCGAACGTCACATTTGCCTGGCCGTGGCGCGTTGGCTCGAGCAGACGTATCCGGAGCTCGAGAAGCGGCAGGCTCAGCTTTCAAGGCTCGTCGACGACGAGGTGCCTGAAGGCGCTCTCGAGGATGCGGCCTCGTTCCAGGATTTCCTCCGGTCCAGGCTCGTCAAGGTGGGCAAGCCGGCGTACGTTGAGGAGTCGAAGGATGCGTTCATCCCTGTCGAACGCCTTGTCGGTCTGGGGCTGGATCTGGGGGCGATCCCGACTTACCCGATCATGGGAAATCCCGTGTCGCCCTGGGAAGAGGATCTGGATCAGCTCTTCGACAACCTCGAGGCCCTGAACATCCATGCCGTTGAGGTGATACCGAACCGCAATACGCGGGAGCGCCTCCAGGCGATCGTGAAGATGGCCTCGGAGCGCAGTTATCCGATTTTTAATGGAACAGAACACAACACCAAAACGCCGATGCCTCTCGTCGACAAATTTTTCTTCGACGACGAGTTTCGCCCGCATTTTGAGCGTGGCGCGCGAGTCCTTCTGGGCCACCAAGCCCTGAAGGCCGCCGGCAAAGAGGGCTTCGTTCGCGCGGACGGCACGGTGCCGCCCGGGGGGCGCGAGGAGAGTTTGAAACGTGTCGAGGAGGCCGGACGCCGGAGGTAATCATGGCTTGGAAGGTTCACTATCAGGGCAATCCGCTCAGGGTCATCGTGACGAAGGAGCTCCCGGGCCAGCGATGGCTTGAGATCCTGGGCGCAGCGGGACTGGAGGTTCACGTTTCCGATTCGCGGCATACGCTTCGGGTCGGGGATATCCGGGAGGCGATCGGCAAGCGGTGCGATGGTGTCATCGGTCAGCTCACGGAGCCGTGGGGCGCCGAGCTGTTTGAGGCCTTGAAGCTAGCCGGTGGCCGTGCCTATTCGAACTACGCCGTCGGCTACGACAACGTTTCGGTCGTCGAGGCCACAAGGCGGGGCATTGCCGTCGGCAATACCCCGGGGGTTCTCACGGAGACGACCGCTGAAATGGCCGTGGCGCTCACCTTCGCCGCAGCTCGCAGGGTCGCAGAGGCCGATGCCTATTTGCGCAGTGGAAAGTTCGAGGGGTGGCTGCCCGATCTTTTCCTCGGCAAGCGTCTCCACGGTGGAACGCTCGGAATCGTGGGGGCTGGACGCATCGGGGCCGCTTACGCGAAGATGCTGGCGTCCGCGCATCGCATGAACGTCATGTACGACAACCTGGAGCGGAATCTGGATCTTGAGCGCTACTTTGATCGTCTCGGTCCTGTGATCGCGGCGGACGGCGGTCGATCCATCGCCTGCTATCGGGCGGAGAGCCTGGAAGATCTGCTCCAGCACTCCGACGTGGTCAGTTTGCATGTGCCCCTGAGCGATGCCACGCGCCATCTCATGAACCGGGATCGTCTGCGGCTCATGAAACGCGATGCGATTCTCGTCAATACGAGCCGGGGCCCCACCATCGACGAGGCGGCCCTGGTCGAGCACTTGCGTTCCAACCCGGAGTTTCGCGTTGGGCTGGATGTCTTCGAGCGGGAGCCATTGCTGGCGCCGGGCCTTGCCGAGTGCCCCAACGCCGTGATCGTGCCTCACATTGCGAGCGCGACGGTCTGGACGAGGGAAGGCATGGCAACACTCGCGGCTGCCAACGTCGCCGGCGTGCTCAAGGGCTACCCCGTGGAGAAGAATCTGAGAGTCGAGGAGTACCTCGAAGGCGAGCTTCCACGCAAGGCGGCGTCGATTCTGAATGCAAAGGAGCTCGGGCTGACAGAGAAGTGACGCCTTCGTTCCATGAGGTCAAGGAGAGCCGGCCTCGAGTTCATCGGTGCCGTGTTTTCTTCTTCAGGTATCTTGCTTCATCAGCCAGAGAGCTGCGAATGCTGGCGAGGAGGTCTCGTTCCTCGTTCTGGGTTGAGGGCCAGCACTCGTCTATCCACTCCAGGAGGGGTGCTATGAAGCCAATCTGGGTCAGGCAACAAGCTCCCAACGCACGATGCCCCTTCAAGTCGTGGCGGCTCAGAACATCAAAGACCGAGATGTTGTCCGGGTAAAAAATCTCGCCATGCAGGAAATCGATAACACGCTTCTCATACTCCTCTGCGGCGAGGCGAGGGGAACCCCTCAGGGGATTCCATGGGTGAAGCAAGATCTTCGCGATGGCCTGGTCTTCGGAGGCGCTGAGGAATCGAAGGAGTGTCAGTGCGTTGCCCATGGCAGCGGCCTGCACGGGGTTGTCCGTGTGAATAACGACTGGAATTTCGCTGAAGCGGGCACTGATCGTGCTTCGAGAATCTGTCTCGAAGTTGCTGAAAAGCCAGCCCAGGATGGAGCAACCTTGCTGGTCGAGGCCAGTTTGGGTTGAGTCGTGGTTGATGGAGTAGTAGACGCTGAATCGCTCCCTGTCGCGCAGGTACCTCGAAGGGTCCCTGGATCGCGCCAACCGTTTCGTTTCCTCCTCGATGAAGCCATGCGCATAGGGGTAGACGATTGGCGGAGCAAGCCCGCGAAGCATTTCGGGGCTTCGTGCTGCGCCCTCTCCTGCGAGGGGCTCGAACCAGATACCAAGCCATGCCATGGGAAAAATCACTCCAGTCAGTTCAGTGCTTGGAGCTTATCCCAAACTGGAGGCTGAGGACAATGAATGAGGTCGTGGATTGGAGTCGACCCCCGGCAGTTCTTGGCTCTCCTGGCGGGATTATACCGCACGCGGGCAGTGATGAGACCTTTTGCAGCCTGCGAAAGGTTGCGGCTGCTAGCGCCAGAGGCGCCCGGCGCCCATCAGGCGCC
>SXIK01000032.1 GCA_005772855.1 Planctomycetia bacterium
CCCAGCACTTCTCGAGAAGCGGGGGTACGCCGCCATGGATGTTGCCAAGATCTTGCACGGCAACTGGATTGGCTTCTTGCGCAGTAGCTGGACGACGCAGATGGGCAAGTGACGCCGAGGGCTCGCGCTCGGGAGGTCCGAGCGTGGGCTTCGCCCAATCCGGGAAGGCTTCCTTGAGATCCTCCTCCGATGAGCCTTCAACGTGGGAACCTTTATGCGCTGCGCTTCGGCCGGGAGGCGAACTCGAAGCCAATGCCCTCCCTGGCGCCCCGGCGCTGTGGCCTCCTGGGCGGCCGGGTCGATGGTTGGTTCCACGTTCTCAGCCGCGCTGCCAGGGCAAGAGGAACTGGCCGCGCCTTCCTTCAACCCTCCCCGCGCCCGGCCGGGGGCCTCGTAAAGGTGCTGGGGACGTCCGCATGGAGCTCGATGGATTCTCCGGTAACGGGATGCGCCACCCTCAAGAACTTTGCATGGAGCGCGACCCGACCCGCGGGGTCGGTCTTCGCGCCATACTTGGAGTCCCCAGCAATCGGGTGTCCAATCGAGGCGAGTTGGGCGCGAATCTGGTTCTTGCGCCCTGTTTCGAGGCGTACCTCCAGAGTCGAGGCACCATGGCGTGACTCCAGAACACGGTAGTGCGTGATGCACAGCTTTCCCTCCCGGGGAGAGGCCAGGCGGACGACCTTCGTCACATCATCGTCCTGCAAGTAGCTGCGAACGGTTCCTTCGGGACTGCGCAGAACTCCCTCGACGAGGGCATGGTAGACGCGCTCCTTGAGGTGCTCTCGGGTGTGGTCGCGTACCCTGGCCGCGACGCGGGGGTCCTTTGCGAAGAGGCAGACACCCGAAACGTCGCGATCGAGCCGGTGACATGCAAACACGCGGCGGCGCAGCCCACGGGCGCGCAAGTAGCGTTCGAGCACGTCCACGGCCGTTAGATCCCTGCCGGAAACTCCGTCCGAGGTGAGAATCCCCGCCCCCTTCTCGATTCCCAGGAGGTGGTCATCCTCGAAGAGCAACCGCACCTTTGGATGCAGTTGTCGGGGCTTGCCGAATCGCAGGCAGTCCACGCCATCTCCCTCCTTCAGGAGGGCCTTCCCGTCCGTGACCACCTTGCCATTCACCACAATGCGCTCTTCGGCAAGCAATCGGCGTAGATCCTTCATCGAGCGTCCCTGGAACATTTGCTCGAGGGACTGCAACACGGTTTCAGAAGTTCGGGCTCGATAGGGCATGGGTGGCGTGAGGGCTCGGCTTGCGGGGACGCGGGCAGGACAAGTCGGCGAAGTCGAACCAACATAGTAACCGCTAGTTGAACAAGTCCCGAGTGGTGGAAACAAGACCGGCTGGTGGCCCAGCGAAGGACAAGTTTTTCCAAATAGTCCAAAGAAAACCTTTGACATAGGGTATCGTCCGTACCTAATCTTACAAACGCGTCACACGGGCGGCGCGTGTTCTCCTGCGAAAGTTGCGTGCACGATCATGCCCCTGACCCTTGCCCCGGAACGTTGCGGTCTGGACCTCGATGGAGTCTCGAGACTCCTGAAGTGGTCGATCGATTCGTCAGTGAAGACGCGAGGCGTAAAGATCGTATCGCGCGGCGTCCAGACAAGGGTGGCCGTGGTCGAGTTGGAGGCGGGTGAGCGATTCGTGCTGAAGACCCGGCTGCTGCGAGCCGGAAACGCGTTTACGAACGAAGCCCATCAGTTCGTCACGCTGGCGCACAGCGCTCCCTTTCCGGTGCCCCGGGTCATTGCTCATGGTGAGTTTGAGGGGCACGATTACCTTCTCCTCGACAAGCCTTGGGGCCGCGACCTTCGTCGAACCTTGGGCGGTCTTACTCGCCTGGAGCGGGAACAGCTCCTGTGGGAATGGGGCCGGCTCCTGGGCCGGCTCCACAGCGCCCCCAGGGGGCGATTTTTCGGTGAATTGCTACCTGGCAAGAGCCCACAGCTGTGCTCCTGGCCCGAGTTCTACTCACGGCTCTGGCAGCACAAGATTGCGCAACTCCTGCGCTCCGATCGCTTGCCTGGGCCTGTGCTTGATGCCGTCGCCTGGGTCCACTCGAGCCTTCCGAGGCTGCTTCGAGGGGACGAGATTCCGCGCCTGATCCACGGTAACCTCGATCCAACAAGAATCTTCTTCGAGTCGAGCGGCGAAGCGGATTTGGGTTGGCGAGTCAGCGGCGTCACGGACCCTCTGCTGGCGCATGGAAACCCCGAGCTGGATCTGGCGATGCTCGAACCGCATTGCGTGGTGGACGCGAGCTTCCTTGCGGGTTATCAATCCGAGATGCATCTGGACGAGGGATACCACCAACGCAAGTGGGTCTACATGCTTTACGGTACTCTCGAGAAAGTGCGTACCCATGGAAGCGCTCACCATGTCCTTGGTGCAGTGGGCTTCCTGGAGCGAATCCTGCGCCACCTACAGTAGATTCTGGGGTCCCCTCGGGGCCCATTGGGTTGCAGGTTGAAGCGGCGCGATTCGCTGCTACGATTTGGCTCATGAATGAATCCAAAGAGAAGGTTCGGGCTTCCCGGAGGCCTCTTCCCAGGTGGAAAAAGTTCTTGATTGTCGGGAACGTGTTGGCGCTTGTCGTGGGTGGAGGACTTTACGCCTACGGTTACATCGCTGGTGGCCGGGGCGACTCGAGCCGTCAAGTCTCCACAGACCCGAGCAAGGACGGCCCCAGGGCCGCCGACCTTGGTGTCACAGGGAGCTCACTGGTCGAGGGCGGCGCCAGGACTTTTCCCGGAGCTGGCTCGCAGAGTGACGCCCTGGAGTCCGAGGGCATGCCCTCCTCGGGCAGTCTCGCCCCGTTACTTACAAAGGGGGCCTTGAGCTTTCTGGTCGGTTTCTGTATCGCCTATGCGGTGCGAACCTTCCTCAAGATCAGCGCCGTCTTTCTTGGGGGGGCGGCCATCCTCTTCTTTGCGCTTCAATACTTCGGCCTGATCCCGGCAATGGACATGTCGGCGTTGGAAGACAAGTTCCAGCAGTTCGCAGCCGCGGCAGGGCAGCAGCTCAATAACTTCAAATCCTTTGTGGAAGGTAATCTGCCCTCGAGCGCCGCAGCTACTTTTGGCATATTTACGGGGTGGAAAAAGCACTGAGAAGCGGCAATCGGCCTGTTGACTTGGTCGATACCATCCGCTACATTCCGCTTTCCTTTTTTCCGGGCCACGGCGGAAAGACGGCTGCAACGTGCTTTTTGAGCCAGCGGAAGGTACAGAAAGCGTGTTTCTTTGGTGAAGAACCTGTAACACGCAAGTGCGCTCGTAAAACATTCTGTGCCCCCTGACAAGAAAGAGTCCGATCGCGGCGCCTTGGCGAAGTATTACCAGTACTCGCATGCCGGGTTGCAATTTTTCCTCGCTGTGGGGATGTTCACCGGCGGTGGAATTTGGCTTGACCGGCGGCTCGGAACGGAGGTCCTCTTTACGCTCGTGGGCTTTGCCCTCGGATTCGCAGGGGGACTTTATACGCTCTGCCGTGAGTTTCTTTTCAGGAAGAAGCCTGGTGAGAAGCTTGGCAGTACGGCAGGCGAAGACGCCGGTCAAGTACCACGCGATCCAAACCAGAAACACAGTTGATTCCCATAGTAATAGCCAGTGCGGTTGCCGCCTTGAGTCTCTTGGTGGCCAATGGAGTCCAGGGCTCCTTGGGCCTGCGGGGCGCCATGGCTGGGATCGTCCTTGCCGCTGTCATGTGCGGCACTAGCGGCGGGATTCTCCGCTGGGCACGCAAGGCCGAGGGGCGCAGGATCGTCGCCGGCATGCTCGCAGGTGTTACGGCGAGTTTCCTTCTCATGGGGGCTGGAGTTTTTCTGTTGAACCGCTACTGGCGACCCGGATTGGAGTCGGCCACTCTGGCGGCTCTTGCAATCTATCTTGCTTATCGTTACGTCGAGGCCTTCGGTTGCGCCTCGCTCGCCAGCGTAACGCAGCCAACGAGGGCGGGAGGTTCGGCTTGATGCTCATCTGTCATGGGGCTTTGACCTCGATGGTCGTTGGGGCAATGGATCCCATGAGTCATGTTGTCGATGGTCGGCTCGTCTTCGACACGCACGGTTGGCTCTGGAACATTGGAATATCGAAGCAAACTTTCATGTTCTTCCTGGCAGGAGTGTGCACCCTCCTGTTTTTCTGGGGGCGAGCCAGGGAAGCCGGAACTCGGGTCGTCCCCTCGCGGTGGGGGAGCCTCGTCGAGATGGTGCTCGACTTCATCCGGGAGCAGCTCACGCGGCCCTTCATGGGGCATCACGGAGACAAGTTCGTTCCGTTGCTGGCGACTTTTTTCATTTACATCCTCATGTGCAACTTGCTCGGGCTGGTTCCATTTTTCGAATTCCTCGGGCACGGAAGCAATACGGCCACGGGGCAGCTCGCGATCACGGGAGCCCTGGCTGTTTGCGCCTTCTGCTCCTACCACTACTTGGGGATCAAGGAGCAGGGCCACGGGCTTTGGGGCTATTTCAGAAGCTTGTTTCCGCACGTGCCGGTCTTCATTTTGCCGGTCATTGTGCCTGTGGAGCTTGTGGCGCACATTGTGCGGCCGTGCGCACTCGCCATTCGTCTCTTTGCAAACATGCTGGCGGGCCACACGATGATCGCCGCGATCCTTGGCTTCACGGCGGTTTTTACGCACGATTTCTTCTATGCGGGCCTTGGGATCTCCCTGGCAAGCTTCCTCGGCGTGACCGCGCTGACGTTCCTCGAGATACTGGTGGCCTTGATTCAGGCCTTTGTCTTCACGTTCCTCACGACAGTCTTCCTCGCGGGGGCGGTCCACCCGGAGCACTGATCTCTGTTGCTCGTTCGTCAATGAAAGTCGCCCCTTCGGCGGCCCTGAAACTTTCTAAAGGAGTCTTCTCACAATGGACATGAGTTTTCAGCTTCTGACCTCGTTCTCGTCGGTGCTCGGCCAAGCCGCCACTCCGACGCATCTTTACACTACCCTTGGAGTCGCGCTCGGAGTCGGGCTCGCGTGTATCGGCGTGGCCCTAGGTATCAGCAAGATCGCTTCGAGCGCGGTGGAGAGCATTGCTCGTCAGCCGGAAGCTTCAGGCGACATCCGTGGAGCCATGATCCTCACGTCGGCCTTCATCGAGGGTGTGTGTCTCTTCGCCGTGGTCGTGATGCTGCTGGCAGTCCTGAAGCTGCCCCAGTGATGCCTCTGGGCCCAATTCACGGGAGCCAACAGATGAATCGATTCCTGCCGCTGGGGGGGTCTCGTCGACTCTCCTTTCTTCTTGCGGTGTTGACCCTCTTGCTTCTGCCTCCAGGTTTTTTTGCCCAGGAGCCCGAGAAGGCTCACGGCGCGGGTGCGGCCGACGCCGAAGCGTCTGCCGGCGGTGACCACGGTGGGCACCACACGTCGGAGAAGGCCCCGGGCGAGATTGTCGCGCAGATTTTCTGGGCGATCGCCTCTTTCCTCGTGGTCCTCGGTGTCCTCTACAAGAAGCTCTTTCCGCAGATCCTTACGGCACTCGACAAGCGCGCCGCCGAGATTCGTGACGCACTGGCCGCGGCCGAAAAGGCCAAGACCGAGGCGCGTGAGCTCATGGAGCGGCACGAATCTCAACTCGAGAAGGCAAGACGAGAAGCACAAGCCATCGTCGATGAGGGCAAGGCCGATGCGGTGAAGCTCAAGGACTCGATGCTTGCTGGAGCCAAGAAGGATGCCGAGGAGATGGTCGCTCGAGCCCGAAGGGAGATCGAGCAGGCCAAGGTTACGGCCGTCGATGAACTGACCCGCCGCTCAGTGCAGCTCTCGCTTGAGCTTTCAAGCCGTTTGATTCGCAAGAATCTGAACGCAGAGGAGCAGCAGAGCCTGATCCAGGAGACTATCCGCAGCCTGCCTGCGGCTTGAGCCCATGAAGAACGAAACCTTCTCGACGCTCTATGCAGCGGCGCTCCTCGATCTCGCTCACGAAAAGAATGAGGTCGAGCGTGTTCGTGAAGAGGTTGCCTTCTTGAAACAGATTCTGGATCAAGATGCCTCGTCGCGGAGTTTCTTCGAGAGCCCTAAGATCGAGCGCTCCGAGAAGCTTCGCGTCATCGAGTCGACGCTTCGGGGCAAGGTCGCGGACTCGATCGCGAACATCTTCTGCGTGGTGATCCGCAAGGGGCGGACACTTTATTTGAGTCAAATATTCGAGGACTTCTCTGTTCTCCATGACAAGCGCGCCGGAATTGTCCATGCCTCCGCCGTCACGGCGGTACCGCTCTCGGATGAGTCCAGAGCCGCCCTGGTGGATGCTTTGAGCGCCAAGCTGCGCAAGCGCATTCAGCTTGGGAACAAAGTCGATCCAGCGATCCTCGGTGGTCTGGTGGTCCGCTACGATGGGATGGTTGCCGACGGCAGCCTCAGGACCGCAATACGGAAGGTCGGCGTGAGAATGAACGCTGTCAAGCTCGGGAGTCAATTCATCCATGAAAATTAATCCTGAAGAAATTACCGCGATTCTCAAGAAAGAGATCGACCGCTACCAGTCCGTGCTCTCCGTCGAGGAGGAGGGCACCATCCTCGAGGTAGGCGACGGCATCGCGAGGGTCTACGGCCTCGCCAACTGCCTCGCTGGAGAGATGCTCGAGTTCTCGAACGGAGCTTTTGGTCTCGCCTTCAACCTGGAGGAGGCTTCCATTGGCGCTGTGATCCTTGGCGAATACAACGATCTTCGCGAGGGTGACACGGTCAAGCGTACTGGCCGAGTGGTCCAGGTGCCCGTGGGCGAAGCTCTCATCGGCCGGGTTGTTAATCCTCTGGGACAGCCGGTGGATGGCAAGGGGCCCATCAACTCGAGCGAATTCCGCCCGGTTGAGTTCAATGCGCCTGGCATTGCGGACCGCCAGTCGGTGAAGGAACCTCTCCAGACCGGAATCAAGGCGATCGACAGCATGATACCGATTGGTCGCGGGCAGCGAGAGCTGATCATCGGCGATCGAGGCACCGGCAAGACGGCGATCGCCATCGACGCGATCATCAACCA
>SXIK01000224.1 GCA_005772855.1 Planctomycetia bacterium
ACTGGGCGTCGTGGCGGTGCTGGCCGCCCGAGAGCTCCGCCGGCGTATGACTCGCTCGATCGAGCACGCCGACGGATTCAAGTGCGGCCTCCGCACGCTCCCGCCGCTGCCTCGCAGGCACCCCGCCGTAGACGAGAGGCAACTCAACGTTCTCGAGCGCCGAGGCCCGCGGCAAGAGGTTGAAGGACTGAAAAACAAAGCCAATGTCGCGGTTCCTCACGACAGCAAGTTCGCGCTCCGAGAGCCGGCTCACGTCTCGTCCCGAGAGGCGGTAGGTGCCTGCCGACGGGTTGTCGAGGCATCCCAAAACGTTCATGAGGGTCGATTTGCCAGACCCGGACGGCCCCATGATTGCCACGAGCTCTCCCTCGGTGATCAGCAGGTCGATGCCACTCAAGGCGGTGACGCCCCGATCGCCCATGGAGTAGACCTTCTCGATACCTTGAAGCTCGACGACGGGAGGCCTCGGGTCGATTTCCTTCGTTATTCCCATCGCAGGGCCTCCGCGGCGGGTAGAGCGGCGGCGCGGCGCGCGGGGATCGTGGCGGCCAGCACCGCCACGACGCCCAGTCCCAGGAGTGAGAGCGCCGCCGAAAGGGGGTCGAACTTCACGTCCGCCGTGTACGTCGCCGACATTCTGAGCGTGCCGATGAGCGAGCAGGCAGCGGCGCCCGCACTGATTCCCACGACACCGCCCACGCTCAGGATTGTGAGTGCCTCACAAAGAATCTGGACGAAGACCGCTCGGGGCGACGCTCCCAGGGCTTTCCTGAGCCCAATCTCTTGCGTGCGCTCCGTGACCGCGATGACCATCATGTTCGCAACGCCGAGTCCTCCCAGGAGAAGACTCACGCCGGCGATGGCCACGACGAGGGCGTGCAGCGCCGTCGACACCGCATCCACTTGCGTGGTAAAGGTGCTGTTGTCCTCGATCTCGACGGCGTTCAGGTCTCCCGGGTCGAATCCGCCGACCCCGGCGAGGACCCGGCGAAGCTCGTCAATTGCGCGCCGCCAGGGCTCGCCCGGGAGCGGCCGCGCGATCAGACCGGAGACGTACCGGGCGTCCGCGATGTGCATGGCCGTGCGGTAGGGGATGAACAGAATGTAGGGGAAGAGTGCCTCGTCGCGGACCACGCCCACCACGGTCATGCGGCGGCCCCGCCACTCGACCCAGTTTCCGACGGCGCCGCCCTCCGGGAAAATGACTCGCCGTACGCCCTCGTTGAGCACGGTAACCCAGCGCGCCTCCTCCTCTTCGTCCGGGGCAAACCATCGCCCTTCGATGATGGGCATCTTGCGCACCTCGAGGTATTCGCGATCCACGGCACGAAGGGGCGACCAGGGGATTGAATAGCGCGAGGAAGAGGCGCCCCCGCCGCGGAGATCGTAGAAGGCTGCGACTCCAGAGAAAGATGGTAGAAGTTGCGAGAGCCCTTCGGTGTCCTCGTACTGGATTCGAACCGGGCGGCCGGTTCGCCGCTGTCCGCCAACGCCCGTCGTTCGGCCGGGGGTCACGCTGACTTGCCCTTCTCCCAGAGTTTTCAGAATGTCTTCGACTCCCCTCCGGAATCCTTCGCCCAGTGCCACCAGCACGACCGCGATCGCGATGCCCAGAGAGAAGCTGAAGACCGACAGGGCCGAGCTCAAGGGCCGCACGGTGAGGTCGCCAAGCGCCATGCGCACAGTCGCATAAAGAAACTGAAGGGGCGACACGGGTTCAGGCCCTCCCTTGCAAGGCCTGGACGGGTGACAGTCTTGCGGCTCGCCGCGCCGGATAGAACCCGACCGTCAGCGCCGTCAGCGTCAGGATCCCAAAAGAAATCGCCGCCGTCTCAGCGCTCAGCTGGGGCTTTGCAAAAGTCTCCGGCAGAGGCAACGCCCCAAGTAGCAAGATGCCGCCGGAGCCCAGGACGAAGCCCAGAAGCCCGCTCAAGAAACAGGCGAGCGCCGTCTCGAGAAAAAACTGCGCATGGATCTGCCCGGGTGTGGCGCCCAGGGCCTTCCGGAGGCCAATCTCAAATGTGCGAGATGCCACCGAGACGAGCACGACATTCATGACTCCGATCCCGCCGATCGCGAGGATCAGGATCCCGACGGCTGCCAGGAAGATCCGCAGCGCGGCGAAGATTGTGCGTATGGACCGGGCCCTCTCGATCGAGTCGAAGTAGATGATGACCGCATTTCGATCATCCGGTGCGAATCCGTAGCGCGCACCCAGGACTTCCCTGAGCTGTCGGAGAGCGAGTTCCTTCTCGTCGATCGAGCGAGGCTCGATGAGAAGTGTGATAAAGCGTCGGTCGAAGATGACGGTGGATGTCGAGAAAGGCACGTAGGCCATGCGGGCCACAGAAACGTAGGATTCCTTTGTCGTCTCAATGTCCTTCAGCACGCCAATCACCTCGAAGGTCTCGCCCGAGATTTGGACAGGCCGGCTGGCACGCGCAGCCGACGGGTTGACGGAAGCTGCAATGGGCGAGGCCGTGAAGCCAGGCACGGACGACGTTGAAGCGCTCGTTTTGGGCGGCATCTGCTTCGAGCCGCGCACGGACGTCTTGCCGCCCTGGGATACTACCGCGCTTGCTGCGATGGGCGTTGTTGCGAAGCCCGTGATGCGGACTGTCCGACCCAGGGCCGGCTCGCTTCCGAAGAGTTGTTTGCGTGCCATGGGCCCGAGGACGATCACCCGGCGGCGCTCGGCCTCGTCGAAATCGTCATGGAATCGTCCCTCGGCCAGCGGGATGTTGCGGATCTTGGTCAGCTCCGGGAGAGTTCCCGCAACCCAGGCGTTCGCGCCGGCGGCGCCCGTGCGGCCAAAGACTCGGGCCCGGTACGCCATGTTCATGGGGCTAAGGCGTCGGATGGCGGGGGCACCCTGACGCAGCGCCTCAATATCGCGGTAGTCCATCTGGAGCCGACGATCCTCGCCTCCGCCGGCCCGGTCGAGCTCGGCGCGGTTAAGGCGCACGAGCACGAAACGGTCACCGTAAGCACTCAGTGCGCGGCGCTGGCTTGCCTCGAACCCTCCGGCCACGGCGAGGAGCCCCATGACAACCGTCATGCCAAAGACGATGCCGAGCGCCATGGGCGCGAGGCGCTTACCCTCGCGGCGGATGCTTCGAAGCGCCTCGCGAAACGTATGGATTGCCAGGACGAGAGGTCTCGTCATGGGATAAGGATCTTCTCACCGGGCTTCAACACCAGGTCCTCCGCGATCTCAACCTGGCTCCCATCCGAAATTCCGGCCGTGACCTCCTGGCGTCTCGAGGCTCCGGTCGCGGAATCATAAATCATGGCGTAGCGCGATTTCCCCTCCGTGATGAGGGCCCCTTGCGAGAGAAGCATCACGTCTTTTTTTTCCTCGAGGATGATTTGCGAGTTGGCTGTCATGTTGGCCAGCAAAAGTTTTTCGGGATTGTCGAGGACGATCCGCACCTCGTAAGTGGTGATGCCGTTGGAGTCCTGGAGACCAAGGGGGGCAATGCGGGCGACACTGCCGAGAAAAGTACGACCCTTGAAGCTCTCGATCGTCACGCGGGCCTGAAGGTTCGGTCGGATCTTTTGCTCGGCAATGATCTTCCCGACATCCACTTCGTCGACGTCGCCGTCGACATAGAGTTCGCTGAGATCGCCGAGCGTCATGATCGTGGTTGCGTTGCCGCCGGCCACCCGGATCGACGAGACCGAGTCGCCCTCCTCGAGGTAGCGGTGCAGCACGATGCCGTCGATGGGCGAGACGATCGTGGCCTCTTGAAGCTCCTGGCGTGTCAGCTCGGCGCCGGCCTGAATCTCCTTCAGCTTGCCATCGGCGCTCTGATACATGGCGTTGGCGCCAGCGAGTTGCGACTCCAGGACGCGGAGCTTGTACTGCGCCTTCTCGAATCTGTCGCGGGCCTGGTCACGATCGTCCTCGCTAACGAGGCCATCGGCGAAAAGCTTCTGCGTACGTTCCCAGTTACGGGTCGCGTAGGCAATTTCTGGGTCCGACTGCTCGACCCCGATCCGGTGGATCTCCGCCTTCGCCAGATCAATTGCGCCTCTTGCCTGCGCGAGCTTGCCCTCCGACTCCTCGACGCGCGCCTGGAGGATCTCGCGGTCGAGCTCCACCAGCACCTGGCCAACCTTGATGGGATCGGCAACGTCGACATGTAGCTTGCGGATGATGCCGTTGGCCTTTGACTTCAACTCGAGCCTTGTTCGGGGCTCCACCCGTCCGACCGCGATGACTCCACGGACGATGTTTCCCTTTCTTGGCTCGACGAGACGTTCAGTGGGGGGGGGAGGCGGCTTCACGTTCGATTGCCAGAGGTAAAGGCCGAGTGCGGCGCCCGCAAGAACGGTGATGAATAAGAACCAGCGCATGACTTCAGCATAATAGCCGAACTTCGGATTGTCCCGTCATACTCCGCGTGGCCCCGATTGGGACATCCTGGCCCACACTCCCTCACCATCGGCGCCGGAGACGCCGGGCGCTTGTGAAGCGCCGAGGCCCTGGCCCGGAGCGCGAGACGGAGGGAGGCCGCGACGGGCGGCTGGTGCGAGGGAGGTTCTCCTGTTTCTCCAACAGGCTGCTATACCTCGCGCGCCCACACGTGAGACATTCCGAATGGGCAGAAGAGGACCATCTCAAGTCTGCTGCTCGTTTCTGCTGGTGGGGGAGGCGGACCCTCCCCCACGACGGCTCGCCTCCGAGCGGAGCGAGGTTGGAGCGAGGTTGGAGCGAGGTTGGAGCGAGGTTGGAGCGAGGGCGGAGCGAGGGC
>SXIK01000033.1 GCA_005772855.1 Planctomycetia bacterium
CCAGATAGAAGGACGAGGCCCAAGAAGAATTCGAAAGCGAATTTGCTCCCGGGGTGACCGCTCTCGATGCTGCCAACCTAAATTCCGGGCCCAACGTCACTTGCTGGAACTGCCAACCGAGCGGTTACGGAATCGCTGGCGGTCACCACTGGGAATCCCACATCGGCAGCCCACTCGGACGACAAGAGTGCACTTCCAGGCCACTTCACTGCCAGATGTGTGACGTATTGAAGCGAGGAACCGAGCCCGAGAGGCATGAGCGTGGAAGGCAAGTCGCAGCAGCCGAGAAGTAAGCTCGCTCCAGCTCCGCGTCACAGTGGCGCGCATTGTGATCACGATGGATTCGTGATCGGGCGGCATACCCAATTGCTCGCGCCCGCAACGCGCAGGAGCGGGCGCGAGCAAGGGCTGCGACAAGCCCATCCACGTCCCGCTCAGGGGCCAGAAAGCCGGTGACAACTTCCTCCACGATTTCGGGAATTCCCGCGTGTCGCGTCGCCACGACTGGAAGCGCCGCCGCCATCGCCAGGAGCATGCCCGGCGGAAATCCAGCTTCTCGGTCACCGTCCTTCGCAGTAATGCTCGGTGCGACGAACACATCCACCCTTGAGCAAAGGTCCAGAAGATCACCACACGGCACCGGACGAGACAAGATCTCCACCGAATTCCTGATCCCCAGGTGGGCAATCAGCGATTTCGCAGGGCGCAGGAAACGGCCAGCACCCACCACAGTGAGATGCAAGCCAGGGGACTTCCTTGACAAACGAGCGACGGCCTCGATCAGAAATGCAAGGCCCTGGCGCTCGACGAGTGGGCCCGCAAAGAGCACGCGGAAGCGCGGATCCAGCGCACGGGAGAGAGGGGATCTCGGGCCCCGAGGCTCGATCGAGTCGAGCGAAACTCCACGAGGGATCTTGAGGATCTTGTCGCAGGAGATGTCGTGACACCGAACCTGGCGGAAAGCTTCGTCCGACTCCACGATTACCCGTGCGGCCATGCGGAGAGCGCACCGGAGTCGACGCGACTGAAGTCCCTCACTCGACAACAAGCCCAAGTCACGCCCAGTCAGGCTAGTCACGAGCGGCAGGCGCAGCGCAGCCGCATCAAGAGCCTCGGCCCAGGCGACTGCGGCTGTCCCCGAAAGGCAATGCACAACTCGCGGCAATTCGCGTTTCAAGACCCGGACAATTCGTACCCGTCCCGAGCAAAAAAGCTTGTGCCCAAGCGGCCGCCGCCGGTCTCGATTTGCGCAGGCGCAGTCAATATCCCTCGGGAGAATGCTCCCGACGCAAGGAACGTCCGGAACCTCTGGATAGACGGCCGAGGCGGTAAGCACTCGCAAGACCTTGAGTCGATCATCAAGCTGAAGCTCTGCGGTCCTTAGTTCGTGGCCCATCTGCATTCTCCACCCTTCTCCTGGCACACTCGCGCACGACAAAACTCAAGACCCTGGTCGAATCGTCATCTAATAATCTCAAACTCTCCCTGGCCTCCGCGAGACTCCTCCCAGACCAAGTTGACATCGGTGACCCGGGCGAGGGGTGGACCTTGCCAGCACCACCTCTCAAGGAGCTCTATTTTCGGAAGGGGCCCTTCGGCCACAATCTCCACGCGCCCGTCAGGAAGATTGCGTACCCACCCGGTGAGCCCCCAAAATCGAGCCTTGTCCTTTACTGCGGCGCGATAGCCCACGCCCTGCACGCCGCCCGCGACGAGCATGTGCGCTCTTGAAGTCGCATGCTTCAACTTCGGCTCTTGCATGGCCCAGCTTGTCATGAAGACCACAATCCCAACCACTCGATTGTCCAAGAGCGTGTAGCGTGGCAATATAGTTGAATATGTTGGGTACATCAAGAGCTCAAGGGCAGCGTGAAGCGGTGAGGGCGATAATTCGCTCGGCGGGGTTCGATCGCGTTGGCTTCGCCTCGGCGGGCAAGGCCCCCTCGAGCGGGCACTTCAACACCTGGCTCGAGCGCGGATTCGCCGGCGAAATGAGCTACATGCGCCGGGATATCGGGCGACGGCAAGATCCTCGCCTCGTCCTCGAGGGGGCCCGCACGGTCATCGCCACCGCGGTTCACTACCGCGAGGCGGGCTTTCCCGACTCCACGCAGGCACCGGGCACCGCCCGCATCGCAGCCTATGCGCAAGGGACCGATTACCACCGTGTGGTCGAGCGGCGGCTAAAATCGGCCTGCGCCTCACTCAACGAGCAATTTCCTGCAACCTATCGCTGGTACGTCGACACGGGCCCAGTGCTCGAACGCGACTGGGCACAGGCAGCCGGGATTGGTTGGATCGGGAAGAATACCTGCACGATCGACCCCGAACGCGGCTCCTACTTTTTTATTGCGGTGATCCTGACAACGCTTGAACTCGATCCCGACGAGCCCAGCGTAAATCACTGCGGGTCCTGCCGGGCCTGCATCGACGCCTGCCCCACAGCAGCGATCGTGGCGCCATACGAGCTCGACTCCCGCCTCTGCATCTCCTATCTCACGATTGAGCATCGTGGGCCAATGCCCGGAAACCTTGAGCAGAAGGTGGGCAACTGGGTCTTCGGCTGTGATGTGTGCCAGGATGTCTGCCCCTTCAATCAGCGCGATCGAGCCGGTCTCTCCTCCGATCCACACTTGGCCCCACGCCCGGAGAACCGGACCCCTCGACTTGCGGACCTTGCCACCCTCGACGAAGCAGGCTTTCGCGCAAGGTTTCCACGAAGCGCCGTGCGCCGGGCGAAACATGAGGGTTTCAGGCGCAATGTGCTCGCCGCTCTCGGCAACTCCATGGGACCTCCCCCAGCAACCTGAAGACGAAGACAGGAAACCGTTCATGAAGCTTATTCTTGCTCTGCTATCCGCCATTCAGTGCCACCCCCCCGCGTCGAGCTCCCGGCCTCCAGTGTTTCTGGAGGATCGCTTCGATGTGTCTCCCGCCTTTCAAATCCGCACGGTTCCCGGCACCCAGAGACTTCTGTCAACGCCAAAATTAGCCGTGCCGGCACTCGTTGACCTTGTGAGTGTGAGCTGTAGCGTGATCCGCCACCCCATCCTCTTCCTCATGGCCCTTCCGACGCTGTCGGACAAGGCAGCAGGCGAAACGAAGGCGCAGGGCTCTGACGATTGGCCCTCCTGGCGAGGCCCGGGCGGCCAAGGCGTCGGAGAACGACACGCCAATCCACCCGAACGCTGGTCCGCCACCGAGGGAATTGCATGGACGACCGAGCTCAAGGGCTGGGGCAACTCCTCACCCATCATCTCTGGCGATAGGCTCTACATTACCTCCCAGGGAGATGACGACTCGCTCCTCGTCTACTCGCTCGACCGCGACGGTGGAGCGATCGTATGGGAACGTAACGCCGGGAAGGGCCGACTCAAGACTCACGTGCTCCACAACATGGCCACGCCGACACCTGTCTCCGACGGTGAACACGTCTGGGCGCTTTTCGGCACCGGGGACCTCATCTGCCTGAGCCGAACGGGCGAAACGCTCTGGTCGCGAAACCTCGCCACCGACCACGGCGAGTACAAGATCCTCTGGGGCATGGGCTCCTCGCCAAGGCTTTACGGTGGACTGCTCTATACGATCTGCCTCCACAGTGGTCCATCCTATGTGCTCGCGATCGACAAACTGACTGGGAAGGACGTCTGGAAAGTTGATCGGAAAGTTCCGTGCAGGGACGAGGCCTCCGACTCCTACTCCTCGCCGGTGATTCTGGAATCGGCCGGCCGCGTCGAACTCCTCGTCAGCGGCTGCGACCACATTTCTGCCTACGATCCACTTTTCGGCAAGGAACTCTGGACGTCGGCGGGCCTCAAGATCGAGCACAAGTACGGCCGCACGATGGCTTCTCCGGGCGTTGGTGAAGGCATTGTCGTCGCCTGCTCGGCGAGCATGCAAGGCCTGGGCAAGGCCATCGCTGTCCGCGCAGGCGGCACAGGCGATGTGACTGAGTCACGACGGCTATGGCAGTACGAGAAGTTCACTCCTGACTGCCCGACCCCGCTCGTCTACCAAGGCCATGCCTACCTCGTACGTGATGATGGAATTGCTACCTGCCTCGATGCGAAGACGGGCGAAGTGAGGTGGCACAAGCGAATCGGCCGTGGAACTTTCAAGGCCTCTCCCGTGGCTGCCGCCGGCCGTGTCTACTTCGCGGCCGAAAGCGGCGACTGCATCGTCGCAAAGGCAGGCCCCGACGATGTCGTAATCGCTGAAAATCATCTGGACTCGTCCTTCACCGCAACACCGGCCCTGGTTGGTAATCGGATCTACCTCCGGTCACGAAGCAAGGTCATCGCGGTGGGGAAGAGATGACTCCCCTGGCGCCAAGATCATAGAGGTAGGTGCCACCGGCATTGAAGTCCAGCCTGGCGAAACGATTGAGCATCTCCGCCAGCTTCAGCTGGTCCTCGATCGAAATCTCGCTCCGGGCGCCCGTCGGGTCAAAAACGTTCTCGAACCGAAACAGGACATGGGTGAAGCCTCTCGCGCGCAGCTCTGAATGCGACACTTCGGGAGTCGCGGACTTCTTGAGGATTTCCGCCAGAGTGCGGTTCTCGAAGATTGCGTCGGCATGGTACCGGCGTTTCGAGAGGAAGCCAGGATTCCCGAGCGACCCAAAGAGTATCCAGCTCGACTCCGGCAGTGCGTTCTCGATGTGCTCGAAGACGGCGTAGTCGCCGCATGGAATTTCACGATTCAGGTAGGCACTTCTCGACTCGAGCCCGAGCACAACCTTCAGGGGATTGTGCTGCGCGAAATGAAGCGCGGTGATGACGACATTTGATGCGCAAGCCACCACAATGGCGGCACGAAACGGGCTCCACGATGGCGAACCCGCGACCAACGGATTCGTCGTCGCCCCCATCACCGCGGAGAAGAGCGCCAGGGCAGGCAAGAGAAAACGGACTTGCTGCGTCGTCAACGTCCAGAAGAGCGCATGTGCCGCAGAGAGGAGGAGAACGGTCCGAAAAACGGCGGGGCCGTGCCATGCCCGCCAAAGGACCACGGGAATGGCGATGAGAAACGCTGCGCCAACCAGTCCATCGAAGTGGGCCTCCGAAAAAAACTGGGCCGAGAAGGTCAGCCGCCAGGGCAAGAGAAGCAGCTCCACAATTCCCTGTCCTCCCCACTGGTTGAGAAAAAGCGCGAGGACCCTGGCCCGCTCCTCATCCCAGCCCTCGCCACCAAAAAGACCGTAGCAGAACGGAAACAGGGGGTTGCCGGTCTGAATGACGTTGCGGATCCACCAGGGGCAGGCAACCAGGGCCACCACGAGAGCCGACAGGGCAGCCTGGCCAAGAACACGGGCTACCGGCTCCCTCCGTCGAAGCCCCGCACAGAGGACGCCAAGTGTGATCACAAGGCCCTGGAAGCCTCCCGTGTACTTGCACCCGGCGGCCGCACCAGCAAGAAGCGCCGAGACAACGAGGCAGGAGAGGCTCTTTTCCTCGAGCCAGCGAAGGAAAAGCCCTGTGCTGAGGACGACGAAGAACGCCACGGCGAGGTCGACGTAGGCCCAGCCCGCAATCAAGGTCACTGTCGGGATGGTGCCGAACACGGCGGCAGCCAGGAGTCGAGAGGCTCCGGGGCGAATCCTTCGGGCAAGACCCGCAACCGCAAGACAGGTACAGACACCGAGGAACCAGTGGAACCATTGCGCGAGCGAATCGTCCCGCAGCAGGAGCCCCAGGGTAAAGAGCATCTCGACGTTCTGCGGAAAAGCTGCGAAGAAGTTTCCTTCGATTCGCGTGAGGCCTCCAGCCGCGATGTACTTGGCCGGGATCGCGAGGTGATAAACCAGGGCATCCTGTGCCGTGACCGGCGCCAGGCTTGCGACCAGAGTCATGGTGCTGGATGTGAGAAGCAGGACGACCAAAAAACCTCCGCCCCGCTCTCGCGCAAGGATCTCGCGCCGCGAGCCGAGCTCACGAAGAAAGGCAGTGTGCCGCCCGAGGAGGCTCACTGCGATCAGGGCCCACGCCGCCCAGGGCTCAAAAAGCCAGACGGCCCCAAGGCACAGCACAGCAATCATGAAGACCAGAGTGCCAAGCCCCAACTCGATGGCCGATGTCTCAAGGGGGTCCCACGCGGCTGAGGCGTTACCGCCGACGCGGCGCCAGAGCCGAAACCCCGTCAGCCAGAAGGCATAGGCGCAAAGAAGACCCGTCCCGAGCGTGGAGAAGGTCGTCCACAAGGACCCCAGCAATGAATTCGTTCCGGAAATGAAGCAGGCCAGTACGACGACAGCCCATGCCATCAGTACGAGTTGACCCAACATTCGGCGGTTCGTCTCGCTCACGCTTGCACGCTGAATACAAACAGCTCGGCGTGACTTGCGTGGAGCGGAATCACGCCACGGTTTCCTTGACCCGCAGCTTCTTGACACGATAACGGATGGATCGGTAGGTCATGCCAAGAAGCTTTGCAGCCGTCGTCAAATTGCCGCCGGTCAGCTTCAGGGCCTCCTTCAAATAGGAACGCTCATAGCTCTCAAGTTTCTCTTCGAGGCTAACTCCACCCGGCGGGATGAGGGTGTAATCAGCCTGGGGGACAGCCACCACGGCACTTTGCGGCCGGGTGCTGATCGAAAGTGAGGTAATCGCGTCCCCTTCGCAGAGGGCCACGTGCCTCTGGATGATATTCTCAAGCTCTCGCACATTACCGGGCCAATCATAGTCAAAGAGCGCTTGGCGCGCCCGGTCCGAGATCTTGCAGACCTCCTTCTTCATCTGCCGGGAATACTTCGCGAGGAAGTGCCCGGCCAGGAGAGGAATGTCATCTTTGCGATCGCGGAGGGCTGGCAAGTACAGGGGGATCACGTTGAGCCTGTAAAAGAGGTCCTCCCGGAAGTTCTTGGCCTGAACTTCCTCCTCCATGGCCTTGTTGGTGGCGGCGATGATTCGGACGTCAATCGGGTGAAGTTCCGTACTTCCGACGGGACTGATCTTCCGCTCCTCGAGCACCCTGAGAATCTTTACCTGGGTCGTGAGGCTCATGTCGGCCACCTCGTCAAGGAAAAGGGTGCCTCCATGGGCGGCCCTGAAGAGACCCTGTTTGTGCTCGATCGCGCCCGTAAAGGCCCCCTTCACATGCCCAAAGAGCTCGCTCTCGAGCAGCGACTCCGTGAAAGCACTGCAATTGACCGGCAGGAATGGGCGGTCCCGGCGATGCGATCGCTGATGAATCGTCCGTGCGACAATCTCCTTGCCGGTACCGCTCGCACCCTGAATCAAGACCGTGCTATCCGTCGGAGCGATCAGCTTGATCATCCGAAATACGGCTTGAATCAGAGGGTCATTGCCAATCATCTCAAAGCCGCGCGCATCCTCGTTCCTGCCTTCGCCACTTGCGAGGATCGCGCTCCTCCGTTCCAGGGCCCGGCCCACGACGGACCGGATCGTGTCCGTGTCGAATGGCTTACGGATGTAGTCGTAGGCTCCAAGCCGCATCGCCTCGACGGCGCTGTCCCAGGAGGAGAAAGCAGTGATGACGATGACCGGGACGTCCGGAACCTCGCTCTTGATCCAACGAAGCAGCTCCGTGCCGTCCAGCCCCGGCATTTTCAGGTCCTGGATGACAAGGTCGAAGGCTCCACGCTCCTGGCACAAGATCTGAACCGCATCGCGTCCCGTAGGAACGCCAACGACACTGTAGCCCTCGGATTCGAGCACCATGCCGAGCAGCTCTCGCATGCTGGCTTCGTCGTCCGCCACAAGAATTCGCTTCTTGGTCTTTGGAAGGTTGATGGCCGTCTGTTCACGCATGGAGGTAACACTCCGATTCTTCTTCCAGCGCGGTACCCTCATTGCCCGCGTTGTAGTATTCCGAGTCCTGAAACCCTTGATTCGGTCGAAGCATCGGGAACCAGATCCGGAAAGTGGTGCCTTCCCCCGGGGCACTGACCACGTCCAGGACTCCCATGTGCTCTCTGACGATTCGGCTCACAATGCAGAGCCCCAATCCGCTGCCCTTCTCCTTCGTCGTGAAGAAAGGGGTGAAAATCTGCTTCAAGTCCTCTTCGGGTATTCCCGTGCCATTATCCTTCAGCTCCACCTCGACGCCCTCGACGAGGTCTCGCCCGCCGCTATTGTCCTTGAGCGTCGCGAACCGCCGCCGGCGCAGGGTAATCAGCAGCTTTCCGTCCTCGCGGCTGGTTGCATCGATCGCGTTGAGCCCGAGATTCAGAAAGACCTGAGTCAACCGGTTCTGGTCGCCGAAAATCCTTGGCCGCTCGGGTGGAAAGGAGTATCCGAGGGTGCGCGAACCAAATTCCTGGCGGCGCTTCAGGAGGATTCCCGCGTCCTCAATCACCCGAACCAGGTCCAGTGGCACGAGATCCATGGGGCCAGGACGCGCGAAGTGGAGGAAGTCTTCGAGGATTCCGTCAAGCCGGTCCGACTCCCTCCGGACGATGTCCATGTACCGCTGCGCCTGGAGATCTTGTGGCGCAAGCCGTCCGATTTCCTGAACACAGCCACGAATGGATGCCATCGGGTTTCGGATCTCGTGCGCAATTCCAAGCGCCATGACTTGCAGGTCTTCAAGCTTCTGGATCCTACGTTCCGCGGCCTCCATGTCACGTTGCAAGGAAAGGTCGGAGATCAGCCCAATCCGGAAGCGTGTCTCGCCACAGTCGTCTCGCACGGACGATATCTTCACCTCCACGGGCCACTCCTTGTCCCCTCGACCGATTGCGGTCTTCAGCCGCCGCCTCCTGGGCTGCCGAAAAGCATCACGAAGCTGCGAATGCTTCTCCCCGGCAAAGATCGACTCCAGGGTGAGGCGGCGTGCCGCGCCCTCGACGCCATCAAGCCCCAACAAGCTCCGCGCCTCCCGGTTAAGCTCCACCACCCGACCATCCCTGTCAATCGCGATGAGCCCCTCACCGATGTTCTCGAGGATCTCGCTGTGGATTCCGGTGATGCGACGAAGACCATGCGAGAACCATGACCCGAGGGTCGACACGGCATAGAGGGCGAGAACGCTGCCGAGAAGATACGAGGATACGAACCCTGACTTTTCGCTCACCAGCTGCCAGTCGCCCTGGCGCAGGCTGATTGGAGCGAGGCCCATGCCGTAGGCGAGGGTCGTCGCGGTCAGGAAGAAGGTAGCCAGAGTCGCGAGAAAAAATGCCCCGCGGGCACTGATGACCCCCGTCGCGGCGACGAGGGTCACAAAGAGAAGCGGGCTGAAAAGGCTGAAGATTCCCCCGGTTCCCCACACAAGGAGCGACTGGATCGCGAAGTCGCAGAGCACTTGCCAACGCATGACGGCATGTCTGTGCCGCCACTGATCCTGCGTCGCAATGAGCCCAACTCCGACCGCCAGGTAGAGACACAGCAACCCATACAGATAGTAGAAGGCGTTCTCGCTGAAAGCGGACTCGAGCCAGACTTGATAAAAGGTTACAAGCCCGAAGCCCAAAAGGACTACGACCAGCCTGAAAATCAGGTATTGTCTGGCTCTGCGGTCAATATCGGGGGCCATGAAGGTCGGTTCCGATTGCGGTTAGCGTCCAGGGCCGGGGAGGCGTTGGATCCCGGGCCCTGGACGCGACGCCTCTCGATTATTGCTTGCCACTCAGCGATCCGACCATCTTGAAGATGGGCAAGAAGATCGCCATGACCATCCCACCCACCAGGAATCCCATGACTCCGATCATGAGGGGTTCGATCAACGATGTGAGAGATTCCACGGTCGTCTTGACTTGCTGGTCGTAGAAATCCGAGATCTTCTCCAGAAGCGTCTCGAGGGCGCCTGTCTTCTCGCCGATCGAGATCATCCTTGTCACCATGGGGGGGAAGAGCTTGCTCTTCGAGAGCGGCTCACCGAGCGTCTCACCCTGGCGAACGTTTTCACTCGCCGCCGTTATGGCGTTCGAGAAGAGCTTGTTTCCGCACGTTTGGGAGACGATCTCGAGCGCTCCCAGAATGGGCACCCCGCTCTGAATAAGCGTCGAGAAGGTCCTCGCAAAGCGAGAGATGGCCACCTTCGAGAACAGTGTGCCGAAGATTGGCGTTTTTAACATGAGCCAATCGCGGAGCAGCTTGCCCTTTTCCGTCTGGAAGTACTTGAATGCAAGGACACAGGCCGCGACGAAGCTCGCTGACCAATAGAGGAAGTATTTCTTGAGGAAAAGGCTCAGGACCAAGAGCCCCTTCGTAACCGCGGGCAGCGCAACATTCATCGAATAGAACATTTCCTCGAATTTTGGGATGATGAAAACCAGGAGAAACAGCGAGATCCCCAGCACCATGACCAACGACACGATCGGGTAGGTCATGGCCGACTTGATCTCGGACTTCAAGTTCTCCGCGGATTCCTGGTAGTCCGCCAGCCGCGTCAGCACGATATCAAGCTGACCGCTGGCCTCTCCGGCCTTTACCATGTTGACGTAAATGTCCGGAAAGATCCTCGGATGTTGCCCGAGAGCTTGCGAGAGGTCCTTGCCAGCCCTGATGTTCGCCGAGACTTCCTGCAAGCAGGCCTTGAAGCCCATGTTACTCGCCTGCTCGCCAAGGATCTCGATGGCCTCAACCAGCGGGATGCCGGAGGAGATCATGGTCGACATCTGTCGCGTGAAAACGACCATGTCCTGCGATTTGACCCTGCGGCTGGACTTCTTCTGGCCGGAGGTGGAGAACAGCGAGGACTTGCCTGCACTACTCCCCCCACCGCCTCCCTTGCCTCCCGCGAGGGAGAGGATCATGAGCCCCTGCCGCCTCAGATCAGCGACGGCTTCTTGCTCTGTCTGGGCCGTTAGCGTGCCCGAGACGACCGCGCCACCTTGTTTCTTCGCCTTGTAGCTGTAGGACGGCATGTCTTAGTCTCCCACTGTTGATTTCAAAACTTCTTCGAGGCTTGTTCGCCCTCTCTTCACGTTCATGAGCCCGGCGCGCCGCAGCGAGACCATTCCCTGCTTCATCGCTTCGGCCTTGATATCCAGAGCTGACCCACCCTTGATGATGAGCCTGCGCAAGTCATCGTTAAGAGGCATCGTCTCGAGGATTGCAAAACGGCCCTTGTAGCCCTTGTTGTCGCAACGTGGACAACCCACCGGCTTGTAGAGGACCAGATCCTTGATCTCATCTTCCTTGTACCCCAGTGAGATCAAGTGCTCCGGCGGCGGCAAGAAGTCCAGCGGCTTCTTGCACTCCGAACAAAGCTTTTTCCCGAGACGCTGCGCCGCGATGCAGCATGTTGACGAGGCTACCAGGAAGGGGTCCACACCCATATCCACCATGCGGGTGATGGTCGAAGGCGCATTGTTCGTGTGAAGCGTCGAGAAGACCAGGTGGCCCGTCAAGGCCGCCTTGACAGCGATCTCAATCGTCTCCTGGTCTCGAATTTCTCCGATGAGAATCGTGTCAGGATCCTGACGCAGGATCGATCGCAACGCCGCGGCGAAGGTCAGTCCTCGCTTGACGCTCACCTGAACCTGATTGACCCCCTCGAGCTGATACTCGACAGGGTCCTCGACAGTCACAATATTCTCCTCCGGCGTGAGAACTTCTCGAAGGCAGGAGTAAAGAGTGGTGGACTTTCCGCTTCCAGTCGGTCCGGTCACCAACATCATTCCGTAGGGTTGAGCCAGCGCGTTGCGGATGTCGCCCAGGCACTTCTCCTCGAATCCCAGGGAGTCGAGGTTCAATGTCAAGTTGGACGAGTTCAGAATACGCAAGACGACTTTCTCTCCTTGCGTGATCGGCAAAATGGAGACTCGGAAGTCGACCTGGCGGTTATCAATCTTGATCTGGAACTTGCCATCCTGGGGCTTCCGTTTCTCGGCGATATCAAGCCCGGCGATGATCTTGATTCGGCTCACGAGGGCGTTGTGCATCTTCTTCGGCGGGGTCATGGACTCGTGCATCGTCCCGTCGACCCGGTACCGAACCCGAACCTGCTTCTCCATGGGCTCGATGTGAATATCGCTCGCCTTGTACTGGAGGCCCTGGAGCACGATCAGGTTTACAAGCTTCACCACGGGAGCCTGCGTGGACTCGGAGGTGAGGCTGTTGATATCATCCGACTGGTCCTTCGGGGCCTCCTTCACCTCGACGTCGGTGTCCCCCATGTTGTCGAGGAGGTCCTTGACCATCTGCTGACCTCGGTTGTAAACGTCGGGGATCGCCTTGCGGATGGAAACGTCGGTGGACAGGACTGGCCGAATGCTGCACCCCGTGACGATCTGGATGTCGTCGAGCTGCAGGATGTCGAATGGATTCGACACCGCGAGAGTGATGATATTGCCCACCTTGGAAACAGGGATCACTCCGTAGTAGCTTGCCAGGTTCTCGGGAAGCAAAGCCGCGAGGGTCTCGTCCGACCGAATCTTGAAGACATTGACCGGGGGGAAGTGGGACTCTGCACTCAAGGCGGTCAGTACAGTCTCCTCGGCGAGCAGCTTCTCCTCGAGGAGGATCTGGGTGAGCGTCTTATCGGAGCCTTCGGCCTTGGCCAGAGCCTCCCCCACCACGTTCTCGGGGAGGACGTTGAGCTTCGTGAGTATCGACTTGAGTCGTTTGTCGAACTTGAGGACAGGCATGGAGTCTTTGGGTTAGGCCGACTTGTAGGTTCCGCTCTGTTTCTGCAGGAGACGCTTCAGATCTTCCGGGTCCGACGAATGTCCCAGCGCATCGCCGTAGTTGATTTCGTGAGTACGGTAGAGATCGAAGAGCGCCTGATTCATCGTCCGCATGCCATGCTGGCCGCCCGTCTGGATGATCGACATGAGCTGGTGTGTCTTGTCTTCCCGGATGAGCGCCCTCACGGCAGACGTCACGGTCAGAATTTCTGCTGCCAGGGCGCGCCCTCGATTGTCCGAGCGGACGACGAGCTGCTGGCAGAAAATGGCTTCCACGGTGAAACTGAGCTGCGTTCGAATCTGTTGCTGTTGGTGTGCCGGGAAGACGTCGATAATACGACTGATCGTCTGGACGACATCGTTGGTGTGAAGGGTCGCAAAGGTCAGGTGCCCCGTCTCGGCGATCGTCAACGCCGCTGCGATCGTCTCCTGGTCGCGAAGCTCGCCCACCATGATCACGTCGGGATCCTGGCGCAACGCGGTCCGGAGCGCTTTCTTGAAACCATGGGTGTCGCTTCCGACCTCGCGCTGGTTGACCAGACAACACTTGTTACGGTGTACGAACTCGATCGGATCCTCGATGATCATGATGTGCTCATTCCGAGTGCGGTTAATGTAGTCAATCATCGAGGCAAGCGTTGTCGACTTACCGCTGCCGGTGGCACCCGTCACGAGCACCAAGCCCTTGGGCCGCGAGCAGATCTCCTCGCACAAGTCCTTGGGTAGGCCAAGCTCCTCCAAGTTCTTGATGTCATAGGGGATGACTCTCAAGACAGCTCCGATGGCCCCTCGCTGGTAGAAGACGTTGGTACGGAACCTGCCCAGTCCCGTGATCCCAAACGACATGTCAAGCTCCGCATCTCTCTCGAACCGCAAGATCTGCTTGTTGTCGAGAATGCCATAGATGAGCTTCTTCGTGCTGTCAGGGTCGAGCACGTCCTGCTCCAAGCTCACAAGCCTGCCGTTGATCCGCACCATTGGCGGGGCGCCGGCCGAGATGTGGAGATCGGATCCGCCACGCTCGACAAGCTGCTGGACCAATTCCTCTATGGTATGCATGAACCAAGGTCTCCCAATTAACCCGGAGGCAACACCGAAGCCGCTGGTGCAAACGCCACGCAACTCGGAAAAAGCAAAGAAGAGTAGCATCCTCTGCGGCATTTGGCCGAATTTTGGCGCACCCCGCTCGGGGTCCAAAAAGGTTAGCCGTTTCGGGGACTGTCCAGAACTTGGACCCCTGGGATTTGATGGCGACGGTGTCAGACGCGCAAGGTGCTTTGCGGGTCATACTCCTCGCGGCCATGATTGGGACGTCTTGATCAAGGCTCCCCCGGCATCGAAGCCGGAGGCGCCCTGCGCTTGTCGAACGCCGAGGAGGGGTGTAAGGGCGACAGAGGGTTTCGCGGCGAGTTGGCGCAGCACGCAGACGGTTTGGCGAGAGCCTGGCCTGGAGGCGCACGCGCGGCATGCGACCGAAGGGGGCCCGGAGCTACATAGCCCGGCACGATTCGGAGTGGCGCCTCGCCGGTTCTCCTCCGCGCTGGCTTTGTCGCTTGTCCTCCGCGATCCTTCCAGGATCGCGGTCGGCCTTCGCTTCGCGCCATCGCGGAAAACTCCTCGGCGAATGCTGAACACTCGGAATCGCGCCGGACTATTTAACGCGAGAGCGCGTGACAGAGGGACGCCGCCAATCGGCCGGCGCGGGGGAGGCCGTCCTCCCCCGCGAGGAGCCGTGTTGGACCCCAGCGATCGCTGAGTTTATTGCTGAGTACGCGCAATGCTCACGGACTGGCCGCCGGCACAACCCGGAGGGCCAGGCCTGTCAGCCTGCTGAACAAGTCCCCGCAGGCCGCGTTGGACACTCGCCGGCTCTCCACGACCCACCCGACGAGTAACGCCTCAAGAAAAACATGGTTTTCGAAAACAAGGTTCCAGTGGGAGGCACTTGGCGTGAGCCATGCGACAGCTCACCGCTGCGTGCCTCCCAATGCACGGAGCTCAAGCGTTCTCGTTCAAGATCGTGATTTCAACTCTTCGGTTCTGGCCCTTTGCGGATCCCGCCCGGCTCGTCGAGATTGGACGGTAATAGCTAAAGCCGGCCGGGAAGATCCTACGAGCATTCACGTTGCCCTTGTCCACGAGGTATCGCACAACCGTGCAGGCTCGCGCGCTCGAAAGCTCCCAGTTGGTCGGATACAGGTGCCGCACTTTCCGAATCGGGGTGTCATCGGTGTGCCCATCGACCCGAACCAGGTGGTTGGGTTGGCTGTTGATGACCTTGGCCACCCTGCTCAGGACACTTTGGCCACGAGCCGAGAGGGTCGCCTGCCCCAGGGAGAAGAAAACCTGGTCGGGGATGCGCAGCTTGATTCCTTGCTTCGTCTCGAAGACTTCGACCTCATCATCCAAACCATCCAAAATGGCGGCCTTTTTTGACCCCTTGTCCACGGCCGTGGACACTAAAGGGGGGTCCAAAGCATTGAAGTTCGCTGGCGCCAGCTGCTCGGAAGCGACGCTCTTTTCGGGCCCACGCTTCTGAAGCAGTACAAGTTCCTCCTCCAGGCGATTGTTCTCACTGATAAGGCGGTCATTGGACTCCCTCAGACGAAGATTCGACTCCTTCAGAGCCGAAATCGAACAACCGGAACCCATTACGCCCCAAAGAAAAAGCACTGACGATGACACGAAAACTCTGCGACTCTTCACTTTCGCTTCTCACTCTCCAGGAGAGTGCTCCTTGAAAACGGGCCCTGGCTCAAAAAACCAGGTGACTTCGGAAAAAAACTATCCACCAGCCCCAAATTCCGGGCTCCTCACTTCCCAGTTTCCAAGGCTTGGAGGCATAGGTTATCGAACCAAGGGAAGCATGGCAACAGTAGAGTTGCTTGTCGCACGGGGATTCCTACCGAAAAAGCCCCAGGTACCAGTCCAGGATCCGCTGGAAGGCGGAGGGCCAGAGCATCCAGGCCAGGGATCCAACGGCGAGAAAAGGACCGAACGGAATGTACCGGCTCCTCGAACGGAGCAGCACCACGATCCCCACCACGGACCCAAGAAAACAGGCAAGGAAGAAACCTGCAATCACACCAACCCAGCCCGCGAAGGCCCCCAGGAGGCCCATCAGCTTGACATCACCAAAGCCCATCGCAGGCTTGCGGAAGATCTTTGAGCCCAGGACCCCAACCGAAAGAAGCAGCGTGGATCCGACCAGCATGCCCGCGATCGCTGCCCAGAAGCTCTGGAACCAGGGCGCGAGGACCCATTCGGGGTGCAGTAGCCCCAGGGTAAAAATGACCGCGCACGTTCCAAGAAGTACAGCGCCAAGGATGCCGTCCTTGAGTCGGTTGGAGGCGCTCGGCCGCACCCACCGCTGGTACAAGAGATATCCGAAAAGCCCGAGCGCGAATCCCACGACTCCGGCAACGACTGCCAACGCCCAGAGCCCGGGGCCAACGAGCTGAAACGGCAGGGTGGCGGTCAATCGGTCAAAGAAGCCACGGAGCCACCGGCCCAGAAGAGCCTTGCCGGCCTCGGGATGGAGCTCGGGGACGAGCACCGCAAGGAGGGGCGCCACCATCATCCCGCGGATCGTGATCGCGTCGGGAATGATTCTCAACTCCAGGTCAATGAAGGAAGCCACGATGAGGGCCGAGACCAGAGCGGCCAGGACAGCAAACAGGGCAGGCGATCCGCTCCCGGGCGGCAGAAGGAACCGGTCCGCCAGGTAAACGAACACGACCGCTGTGAACAGTTCCACCAGGAAGTACCGGGACGAGATCGGGGATCGACAGGCGATGCAGCGTCCTCGGAGCCAGAGCCAGCTAACGAGGGGAATATTGTCTCGAGGTCGTATCGCCGTGCCGCAGGACGGACAGAAGGAACGGCGTGGCCGCGAGACCGACAGCCCGGACCGCGGGAGCCGATAGATGCAGACATTCAGGAAGCTTCCAACGCAGGCGCCGAACGCAAACGCGAAGGCCCAAGTAATGGTCGTCATGGCAACTCCAGATCTCGGCGGAAGCCTGGAAGCTTCGGGGAACTGAGGATCCTGGTGACCACAAGCCCCACCTCGACATCCTCGGTGGAAACCTCCATGTCGCAGGCTGCTCGGTAAAGCGGCTTGCGCTTCTCGAGCACGGCATCCACCTCACTCGACGCCGTACCCTGACTGCTCAGGGAGGGGCGTGAGGATGCTGTGCGCGGATCCATCTCGATGCGACGCCGGATTGTCTCGACACTTGCCGCGAGCCACACCACGAGGCCGCTTCGTCGCATCAACTCAACATTGGACGGATGGAGCACGATTCCGCCCCCCGTCGAGACGACGCACCTCTCGCCCTCCGAGATCCGGCGGCAAATATTCTCGAGCACCACCATCTCCTGAGCCCTGAAGGCCGGTTCGCCGTCCTCCTGAAAGCAACGGGCGATTGACTTGCGAAGCGCAAGCTCAATGAGCGGATCTGTATCGAGGAATGTACAGCCGAGCTCCTGGGCCAGGAGACGACCCACGGTGCTCTTCCCGCTTCCACGGTAACCGATCAAGAAGATCGAAGTTTCGCTCAGTGGCACATTCCTCTTCACACTGGACCGCGGCCGTGGGGCGGAGAGTGCAGGTCTCGATCCCCGCCCCGGGCCCGGGCGTCAGACCTCGCCGAGGGTGACCTTGAGGTCCTTCTCTTCATTGCCGCGCTTGATTCGCAGCGTGACCGTGTCGCCCGCGAACATGGGCGAAAGGCTCAACGCGAGTTCGTCGAAGGTCGTCACAGCCTTGTCGTTAATCTTCAGGATCACGTCGCCCACCTTCAGGTCAGCCTTCTCGCCGGCGCCGCCCGGATTCACAGTCTTCACGACGATCTGACTTGTTATCGTCTGAGTCGCAAGAATTCCGAGGAAACCCTTCTGCCTTGCTTTGGGAGCCTTGGGCTCCTCGACCTTCGCCACAACTTTTTCTCCGTCGGCCTTGAGGTCGAGGCTCTTGACCTCCACGATCTTGCCGTCCCGCACGAGCTCGATCGAGACCTTTTCACCTGCCTTCAAGTCTCCCAGAATGCTCTTGAAGGCGGCGACGTCCGGGACGTCCTTGCCGTTCAGCTTCTTGATCAGGTCGCCCTTGGTAAACCCGGCGGAAGCAGCCGAGCTCTCCGCCACGACGTTCTCGACCACAACGCCTTGCAGGCCCTGTACAACCGCCACGCCCAGGAAAGCGGGCTTCTTGTCCGTTGGTTTTGACTCTTCCTTCAGCTTCACGGACTCGCTTGCGAGCACCCTTGCCGCGCCCTTACCGTGCGCGCCGAGCACGCTGACAGTGAATTTCTCCTCGCCACGCGAGAATCCGAGGAGGAGCTTGTCGCCATCTACGACCTTCTTCAGCTCGGCTTGCACATCATCGATGAGCTTCAACTCCTTGCCGTTGAGATGCGTGAGCTTGTCGCCGACCTTGATCCCGGCAGCATGGCCGGTGAACCCTTCCTCCACGCTTTCGACAATGAGACCGCCCTTCTCCTGGACCAGGACTCCCAGCACGATGGGCCCTTTCTTTGCGGGAGGCGGCTGAATCTTCGCGGCGCGCGCGGCAAAGTACTTCTCCCTGTCAGCGAGCTTGGCAGACTTGGTGACGCGGTTTCCATCGTGCAGGTAGGTCACGCTCACCTCCTGTTCGGGCTTGAGCCCGGCCACGACGTTGCTCAGATTTTCGGAAGTGATCGGCTTGCCCTGAATTTCGAGGACCACGTCGTTCACGGCGAGACCAAGGGCGGCGGCCGGAGAATCCTCGAGCACTTGCGAGATGAACGCGCCACCTTCAATCTTGTGCTTCGCTCGCAATTCCTGCGGCACTTCTAAGTGTCCCACGCCCAGGAAAGTATTCGATGCAACTGCGGGCGGCACGGGGACCGGAGCAGGCGCCGGCTTCGCCAACTTGTCGGCAAGATCCTTCACCCTGGCTTCGAGATCGGCAATTTTTGCGTCACGCGCCTTGATCTCCCTCTCAAGCTTCGCGATCCGTTCGTTCGTCTGCTTCTCAATAATCTTCAAGGCTTCATCGACGAGGCTCTGGCTCCTGTCCTTCAAGACCTTGCCCACATCATCCCCGGCTTGCTTGGCACCGCCCTCGAAGAGCTTGTTGAGCTCGCCCTTCAAATCCCCGTCCAGCGCCATGGCGAAGCCCGTGATGCTCAAGAGGAATGCCGCTGCCGCGATGGGGGTCGCCCATTTCACCGATGTTGTCATGATTCCTTCTCCTTGGCCGATAGCCTTGTCTTGCTGATTCATGCTGGCGGATTGCCATCATTCGCGGAACCGAATGGCCTGAGGCGAGCCCTTATCGCCTCTCCCCGGGAATATCGGCCGCTCGTGACCGTTTCTTGACTTTCATTTCAGTCCAGTAAGGATTTTACGGGCACTTCTCTCCGACAGAAAATGAAAATCTTGGCCATTTTGAGCGGTCCAGCAGCCTCGCGCTCACCGGGCGGCATGGAAGGCGCCAGAGCCGAACGTGCGAGGGTGGACACGCGGGGCGATCTTACGAGAGAGCACGAGGAGGCTTGAACCGAAAGCCTCAGGTGGTCGGCTCGGCCGGAGGCTCCTTGATGGACACGACGACCAGCCCGTAACGGTTCGCCCGAGCCAGCATCTCCTCGCGCTCAAGGATCATGGTCCGGCCCGCTTCAATCGCAATCACCGCTCCGCGCGCTGAAGCGATACTCTCCATCGTTTCCGGCCCAATGGTCGGCACGTCGAAACGCATGTCGTGGGTGTCCTTGGCAAGCTTCACGACGGTAAAACCGCCCCGCCGGTAAAGTTCCCCCGCTCGACGAACACAACGATCGGTGCCTTCCAGCCCCTCGACGGCGATCGTCAATTTTTCGCAGACGACCACGCTCTGCCCCACGTCGAGGTCAGCCATGCGTTTTGCGAGTCGCCACCCAAAGCGGATGTCAGCCCACTGAGACTTTGTGGGAGAACGGCGTGTCAGCACGCCCTCCTCGGCCAGGAGCTCCGGGCAGTGCTTCGTCGAGTGGGAAACGCGAATGCCCTCCGACTCAAACTCATCCGCGATGGCCGCAAGCAGCGTGGCATCACCTCGACTCTTTAGCTTGAAATACCAGAGTTTGACCATGCGCCAGTCGGGAAGCAGACTGAGGAGGCGCCAGGGGCGGAACAAGTATTCCTCCTTGCGGATCCAACCAGCCCAGGAAATCTCGGTAACCTTGTGCTTCTTGAAGAAGCGGATCGCGGCTCCCAGGCGGCCGAGCCCCATGTGCCGAAATGTGTCGCAAATCTCCGCGAGCTCGGGCGGCGAGAATGCCCGATGACCGAGGCAAACCACCCTCAGTCCACGCCGCTTCGCGCTCTCGGCCACGACCACAGGAAAACGCCCGCCACCGGCAATCAGACCGAGGACGCCTTGCTGGGGCTGCAACACCATGCTCTCCTTGGGTTCTTCACCAGTCACGGCGCGGAGTATATCACAGCACTCTGGCCCGGTGCAGCCCTCCCGATGTGGCTTGAATTCAGCGTTCGGCAGAGCCTCGAAGATTTTCAAGCACAGACCGCACAGAACCGGCACACCCCACGAAAACGCTATTGACCGTTAGCGGAATCCGTGTAAGCTACTTCGCTCAATGCCCAGGTGGCGAAATTGGCAGACGCGCCAGCTTGAGGGGCTGGTGGAGTAACATCCATGGAGGTTCAAGTCCTCTCCTGGGCACCATTGCTAACCAACCGGCCGCGAGCCAAGAACTCGCGGCCGACGTTGTTATACCGCACGCGGGCAGTGATGAGACCTTTTGCAGCCTGAGAAAGGTTACGGCTGCTCGCGCCAGAGGCGCCCGGCGCCCATCAGGCGCCGAGGAGTGGGTTTGCGGCGAGCTGGCGGAGCCGCAAACGGCTCGGAGGGAGCCGGCGCCAGCG
>SXIK01000225.1 GCA_005772855.1 Planctomycetia bacterium
CATAAACCTCTCCCTGAACGGAAGCTTGATTCAGAGGCCTCCTTTCATCTCCAACCTTTTGGCTAAAGACAATATCGGGTATTAGCACTCCTTTCGAAGCGTTATTCCCATTTCAGGGGCAAGTTGTCTATGCATTACTCACCCGTCCGCCACTTTACTTGGTCTCTTGCGAAACCTTTCTCGTGCGACTTGCATGCCTAATCCACGCCGCCAACGTTCGTTCTGAGCCAGGATCAAACCCTTCGCTTGAATTTTTTCTGGCTCAAGCCAATGGATCTGGGACCCAAGAACCAAATGTAAGAACACTTAATTCTCCGATGGGCCTTACAGTCTCCAAAGGCTCAAGAATGTGGCAAGGTTCAAATACTCTCCCCAAGCTCCGAATCCACCAAAGGTGAACGCCGAAGACATGGAGAGTTTTTCGTATCCAAAACTCGTAGGAATCCAAATTATCAAAGAACTATCAAGGAGCTTTTTGGTCCAACCTGAACAGGAAAGACCGCTCATCGTATTTTATTTTTGAGGCCTAATTTTCCGAATCTTACAGCGCTCAAAACGCCGGATCCAGAAATCAGAACCTACAGGCTCAAGCTCGCCGCTTCCTTACATTGCCTTTAGAAAGCCTTTCAGGCTGGCAAGTTACGGAATCGCAAGCGACACGATTGCTTGGGGATCCGCCCTACTTCGGCGCAGTCACATTAATCCGGCACCGAACCTTGGCAGTCTCCAAGTATCGCCGAGCCAAATTGTCTACCAATTAAGCACCTTGCTCACTTCTACTCCGCTGGGAGGACGTGGCTGGCACTTCTAAGTCTGTAACCACCCTTGAGTTGTTTTACTCTCGAGTGTCTGGCTCGTTGCTTGGCAGAACACAGAGCTTAACGAATTTGGTCCGGGTGTCAATGAGTATTTCTCAGATTTCTTTCAGCGGCCTTCATGGCTCTGCGTGCGCGCTGGAAGAGCGCAAAAAAGGCGCCTCCAAAGACCGGCAAGAGGACCAGTGAAAGATTTTGACTGAGGGTGAATCCTGTGAACGTGCTCAGGTTATCCCCTCGCAGACGTTCCAGCGCAAATCTTCCCACGGCATAGAGGGAAAAAAGAATGGGCATTCCGGCACCCCTTGGGGCATCGGAGCGCCTCAGATACCAGAACAACAACCCTCCGAGCAGAAAATCGTGAGCTGCCTGGTAGAGTTGCGTTGGGTGTACGGCAAGGGGAAGGGACGAGGTCCCGTGCAAGAGTCCAAGGCTTCTTTGTTCCTGGGCTGCAGGCGAGCCTGGCGGGAACACAACTCCCAGGGTGAAATCAGGCTCGCAGAGCATGCCATAGCAACAGCCATTCAGGAAGCAGCCGAGACGACCAAAGGCCATGGCTATCGGCGCTCCCATGGCCGCGACGTCCATGAGGTCCAATGTTGGGAGTTTCTTTCTCCAGCAGTACAGCAACCCACCGAGGAGTCCAGTTATGGCTCCACCGTAAAACACCAATCCCCCTTTCCAAATCTTGAAGAACTCCAGAAAGGATTCGTGAGAGTACTGCTCCTGGTAATTCTTTACATAGTAAAGGATCCGCCCACCGAGGAGCCCGCTGAGAAGCATTGCCAATCCCAGATCGTACATGACGTCCGGTAGCCCACGTCGCCTTGTTTCCCGTGTCATGAGCCAAGCTGAAAGGAGAAATCCCAGCACGATCATCAAGCCATAGCCATGAAGCGGCAGCGAACTTCCCCAGGGAAGCGGTATCTCGAAGAGTACGGGTCTCATTTTGCGAATTCTCGGGGCGCCCTATCTGTTTGTCGAACGAATACTTTGTGGCAAACGCAAGGCACCTTAGATATCCTCTTGCCGCAATGTTGCGAAAGCGTGTGCTTGTCTTGGGGTCTACTGGATCCATTGGCAAGAGTACCCTTGAAGTCGCCGACAATTTGCGAGACGAGATCCTGGTCGTCGGCCTGGCAGCTCACAGTCAGTGGGAGAAACTCCTTTCGCAAACGCTTCAGTACGCCCCTGTTGGGGTCGCGCTGAGCGACCCTGCCGCGGCGCAGAGACTCGAAGCAGAAATCAGCCGCCAAAAGCTGCCAAGGCCTCCCAAAGTTTACCGGGGTCCCCAGGGGCTTGTGGACCTTGTGCGGGCCACCGAGGGCGAAGTGGTAGTAGCCGCTATTTCAGGGGCAGCCGGCCTACCCGCCAGCATAGCAGCCCTCGAGACCGGGAAAGATCTCGCACTGGCCAACAAGGAATCGCTCGTGCTGGCAGGTTCCCTCCTCACCCGGCTGGCTCGTGACAAGGGGCGCCAAGTCCTCCCGGTGGACAGCGAGCACTCGGCAATTTTCCAATCCCTGTTGGCTGGCCGGCCCGAGGAGGTCGAATCCGTCATCCTCACGGCCTCCGGTGGCCCCTTTCGGCAGAAGAGCCTGGAGGAGATGCGCCAAGTTACAAAGGCCGAGGCGCTTCAGCACCCAACCTGGGTCATGGGAGCGAAGATTACCATCGACTCAGCAACCCTCATGAACAAGGCGCTGGAGGTCATCGAAGCCCGTTGGCTTTTCGATCTTGCACCCGAACAAATTCGAGTGGTCGTCCACCCGCAGTCGATCATCCATTCGCTGGTGCAGTTTCATGACGGCTCGATCATCTGCCAACTCGGCCCTCCCGACATGAAAATCCCGATTCAGTATGCGCTGACTTTCCCGCGACGCAGGGCGCTCCCGGTAAAGCGTCTGAGACTCGAGGAGGTTGGACACCTCAACTTCGAGGCCCCGGATACTGAGCGTTTTCCCGCAATACGGCTCGCCTACGAGGTCTTGCGCCTGGGTGGAACGGCGGCTGCGGTATTCAACTCCGCCAACGAGGTGGCCGTCACGGCGTTTCTTCGCGACGAGATCAAGTTCGTGGAGATCCTCGAATGCGTTGAGCAAACTATCCGCGACCACGAAATCATCGCTGATCCTTCGCTCGACACCCTCATGGCCGCTGACGCTTGGGGTCGCAAACAAGCCACGGCGCACCTGACTCGCTACCCATCAACACGCCATCGAGTCGTCAAGGACCAAAGCGTCCTGAAAGAATAAGCACCAATGATTCTTGTAAGCATTTTTTACGCCATCGTTGGGATTAGCATCCTGATCTTTGTTCACGAGCTGGGTCACTTCCTGGCTGCAAAAAAAGTTGGTGTCCGTGTGGAGCGATTCGCGATCGGTTTCGACCCATCGATCAGGGGTCGGAGCTTGCGATTATTTTCCTTCCGCCGTGGTGAGACGGAATACGTGCTCGGTGCGATCCCTCTCGGCGGATATGTGAAGCTGGCAGGCGGTGAGATGCTTCACGACACCTCTCACAAGCCCGCCCCGGATGAGCTTCCAGGGAAATCTGTCGGTGCACGGGCGTTGGTCTTCGTGGCAGGCTCCGTGATGAACGTAATGTTCGCGTTCATTTTCTTCATGGTCGCCTTCTCGATTGGGGTGCCTTTCCCCGAGCCCAGGATTGGATCTGTGGTGCCAGGAAGCCCGGCATGGAAGGCCGGACTGCGCCCCGACGACCAAGTTCTCTCCATCGATGGAGAGAACATCATGGAGTTTGGCGAGATCCGGCTGGCGGCAGCGCTGGGAAGCTCTACCCGGAGCATGAATTTGACGGTCTCCCGGGTCTCCCCCGAAAAGTCCACCAGTAACCTGAACATGGCTCTGACTCCAAGATGGGATTCAGAGCAGGGGTTTAACGTGATTGGAGTTCGCGAAGCCCGTTCGGGAATCCTGGCGAGTGATCCTGGGACAGAGAGCCTGGCCGGACGATCCGGGCTCAAGAAAGGCGATCGGATCCTCGGTCTCAAGCTGGGAGATTTCAAAGTGGCACCCGCACACCTTGGCGTCGCCCTGGACGCTCTGAGCTCTTTTCAGTCGATCCGCCCCGGCGTCGCATTCCAGCTTCTCGTCGCAAGAGATGGCAAGGAGCTGGCGCTGGACGTGCACCCTCGGCGGAACGAGGCGGAGAAGCCACAATCGCTCCTCGGGATCGATTCCAGATCCTCTGCGGGGGTCCTCATCCGTGACATTCACCCAGCCTCGGCAGCACTCAAGACCTTTCAGCCTCGAGATAGAGTCGTGGCAGTTCAAGGTGAGCCTGTACCGGTCGTTCATTGGCTGGACATTGCCCGGCTGGCCGGGAATACCAACACCGTGTCCCTCACCATCGAAAACGACAACGGGGAGTCCAGAGCTGCCAGCGTCCCCACAAGTGACCTGGTCGATTGGCTGCTTGGAGGTGAGATCTTGTGGGATGAACACAGGGCCCGCCTCGGAAAACTCGACTCTGACAGCCCACTGGCACAAGCTGGTCTTGTGGCTGGCGATCTGCTAACACACTTCGACAGGAGCCCCATTTACGCCCCGGAGGAGAGAGCAGAAGTCCTCGACGTGAGCCTGTCACCCACGATCTCTGTCCGAATCCTCCGCGACGGAACACCAAGAACTTTGAGCGTGCAGCGCAGCGATCTCCTCGAAGCACGCGGTGTCACCTGGGAGTCAACCCTGTCGATCAAGGCCGTCGTGGAGGGCGGCCCGGCAGCGGTCGCCGGGATCACGCCCGGATCGCGGATCTTGCACATCGGTGGGCGACGAGTCTACAGCTGGCTTGAGATGCGGGAGGAGATCGAGCGACTAGGCGCTGGAGCGCAAACAGATGTCGGGTGGGTCACCGGCGCCGGCGAGCTCAAGGAAGCCAGCACAAAGCTCGAGTTGCCGGTCCATGAGGCACTCGAGACGTCCATTGAGTTTGAACCACTCGATCGCCTCGTAAAGGTTCCGCTACTCGAGACGTTCAGCGCTGGCGCCAAACGCACACTGCTGTCGGCAAAGCAGATCTTCCTGACGCTCAGGAGCTTGGTCAGCCGCGAGGTGTCTCCCAAGAATCTCTCGGGGCCCCTGGGCATCACCCACTTCCTCACCCTGGTAGCGCAGAAAGACAGCTGGGGTCGGCTGATCTACATCATGGCCCTGATCAGCATCAACCTGGGTCTCTTCAACCTTCTGCCGTTCCCGATCCTCGACGGCGGACACTTGCTCTTTCTTGGCATTGAGAAAGTCAAGGGCAGCCCGGTCAGCGTGAAAGCACAGGAATGGGCCATGAACCTGGCCTTCCTTGCCATCATGTTTCTCTTCGTTTTTGTAACATTCAACGACGTCCGACGCATCTTCCCCTGACACCCGCCGCTCCAACCCGGCGAACGATGGCGAAGAAATGGGTGAATGCCTCCAGCGGACCCGGGACTATGGGGCCCGCGCGCCTTCGCCCTGCGCTTCCGGCCAGGGGAGCAGCCCATGGCGCTTCAGGCGGTAAGTCAAGATGCGCGGTGTGGTCGAAAGCGCCTTCGCGGCTCGGGCTTGGTTGCCTCCGGAGTTCTTCATGGCCTCGATGAGGATCTCGCGCTCGTAACCCGTGAGCATCGACTCCAGGGTCCCCGCCTTTGTGGTACCGGAAGAGCTGCCCGTCTGCAAGGTTGGGGGCAGATGGTGCGCGCGAATCACTCCGTCGTCCGACAGGAGGACAGCCCTCGCGATGCAGTTCTCAAGCTCACGGACGTTGCCGGGCCAGTGGTAGGCGGTCATGAGCTCGATGGCGGGGGTGCTGATGCGCACGACGCGCTTGGCGTGCTTGAAAGCGTGCACCTCGAGGAAGTGGTCTGCCAGCAGCGTGATGTCGGCCCGGCGCTCCCGGAGCGCCGGGAGATAGATCGGAAAGACGTTCAGACGGTAGTACAAGTCGCTGCGGAAACGTCCTGCCTCGATCGCTTGCTCGATGTTGGCATTCGTGGCTGCGATGATGCGCACATTGATTCTTCGCGGCCTCTCATCTCCGAGGCGCTCAATCTCCCCTTCCTGGAGGACCCGCAAGAGCTTCACCTGAATTGCGGGGATCAACTCCCCGACCTCATCGAGGAAGATCGTGCCTCCCTGCGCCAGCTCAAAACGGCCACGGCGGTCGCTCTCGGCTCCGGTGTAAGCACCTCGAACGTGCCCAAAGAGCTCGCTCGCCACGAGGTGCTCGGGTAGCGCGCCGCAATTCACGGCAACAAACGGACCCGAGGCCCGCGGGCTGAGCATGTGGATCGCCCTCGCCACTAGCTCCTTTCCCGTTCCGCTCTCCCCTCGTACCATTACTGTCGTCTCGAACGGCGCGACCTGGCGAATTTGGTCGAACGTCTCGCGGATCTGGCGTGTGTTTCCAACCATGCTCGCCGGACGGAACTCGCCGGCCTGCAGCTCTTCAAGTCGCGCTTTCTCCCGGCGTAGACTGTCGACCTCCTCGCGGTGGTCCCGCCAGTTGAGCACGGCCTCACCGACGATCGTCGCGATCACGGTAAGGAGCCTCAAGTCATTCTCGAGGCTCGACCTCGATCCGGCGGGCCGATCCGCGCTGAGGGTACCTATGACCTCCTTGCGACTCGCGATGGGGACGCACACAAAGGCGATGCGGGACCAGTCGAGGTCCCGCCTCGAGCGCGTCCGGTCAAGGAAAAGCGGCTCGTCTCCGATGCACGGCACGAGCGCGGGCTCGCCCCGTCGGATGACCTGGCCGATGACGCCCTCAGTGGGTTTGTATCGTCCCCGCTGCCTCTCGCCCGTCGAGAGGCCTTGCGACGCCTCGACCCGGATCTCTTTCCGCGCAGGGTCGTAGATCGTGATCATGCAGCGATCCATCCCGAAATAGCTTGAAAGATGCCCGAGCACTGCATTCAGGATGGGCTCGAGCTCCCGGCTGGCCGACAGCAGCTCCTGAGTGATCTGGTAAAGGATGTCAATTTCACGGGACGGGCGCAAATCTTCAGGCCGGACTGCGATGCCCGGGGGTGGAGAACTCGAGTTGTTCACTGCCTGGCACATAGCAATTCGTATGCCCCGAACCCCATGGCCTGAATCCGCAGATGCCCAACGCTGGTAGCTACCGCCAATGAAACCTGCATCGACGACACAGGGCACATGCTGGCAGCTTCATGGCCATTCTTTGTGCTGCGCACCGACTGCCTCCAGGAATTTACACCGCACACGGGCAGGAGACCTTTTGCGGCCTGCGAAAGGTTGCGGCTGCTCGCGCCAGAGGCGCCCGGCGCCCCACAGGCGCCGGGCCGGGGGGTTGCGGGGGGCGGGCGGAGCCGCCAACGGCCCCCCGGGAGCCGGCGCCAGCGAGAGCTGGCGGCGCCC
>SXIK01000226.1 GCA_005772855.1 Planctomycetia bacterium
GAGCCGAAATCGGTGGAGCCTTCGGTTGCGAGAAGGAAACTGGAGGCGGCCGCGAGGCCGGCTCCTATGCATGGAAGGCTTACATGCGACGCCAGACCTGCACGATCAATCGGGGCACAGGTCTCCCGCTTGCCCAGGGCGTTCGCTTCGAGCTGCCCTGAAGCCCGGGAATCCGTTCCTGGGTGCCGAGGGCTGTCGGACTGAGCCTGCCCCCGACGTCAGACAGCACAGCCAACCGTGTCAGCGGTCGGGTCGGGGCCGGAGTCGGGGTAGGGAATCGGCGGGACTGCTCCGCCCTGAAAAAGGTGCTGAAGAAGGTAGATAGAGTCCGGGACATTCACCCTGCCGTCGTCGTTGACGTCAGCGGCGTCGAGACAAACGGGCTCGGTGCCTCCCAGGAAGAGATACCTGAGGCCAAAGATTGCATCGGAGAGATCGATCTTGCCATCGGCGGTCAATTCGCCTCGAACGAAGGTGGGTGCGACCTCCTCAATCGTCCCCGGTGAGCCGCCAGGCGCCCGGGACTCACGCCAGTTCGCGCCCGGATCATTGTCGCGATCCACGCTCGCTCTCGTGAGCTCAATCGAATAGCCCGGGCGCGGATCGGGCCAGGGTCCAGAATTGGCGTACGTGACGTAATCCAGGGTCGCCGGGTGACCGGGGCCCGAGTCAAGAACGCGGAGTTCCTCCCCCTCGTTGGCAAGCTTGCCCGCGTACGGGCCCAGGACCTGCGTGCCGGCCAACTCCGGGTGGCGTTTTCGGAACGCGCCTGGCGACCTTGCCACCACGAAGATCTCGCCCGCTTTTACGATGGTGTCCGTAGTGATCGTGAAGGGACCGTCGCTCCCGCCGATCCCGGCGATCATCCAGCCTTTCAGGTTCACTTCCTTGTCCCAGAGGTTTTGGATCTCGAGGAACTCGAGGTCGTCCTCGCCCCCATCGGGCAGATACAAGATCTCCGTAATCTTTACCCGCGGATGCTCTCTAACCTCCGAGTGATACTCGGAAAGATAGCCCAGCAAGAAATCCCTGTGGCAGCGGATCTGCTGTTTCACGACTTCAATGTTGGCTGCCATGTCCGGGGGCCATTCAGCGACGTTGCTCAGAAAACGTCCCCAACGGGCACGGTCCTCAGCTTCCTCCGACGCCAAGGAGACGCTGAGGTCATCGAGCCGCGAGTCGTAGGTCTCGTTCCGAAACTTCTCGGCAAGGATGTCCCAGAGGCGAATCAGGTAAGCACGCTGATAATAAAGCCCCTTGTCAGCCCGAAAGAAAAAGTCGACGAGAAAGTTATGGAGCGGATTCTGAAGCACGGTGCTTGCAAACCAGGGGTTCAAGTCTCCCTGAATCGCCGGGCTGCAAAGAAGCAAGTCGTTCAGGGTACCCACCTCACGGCCCTGTGCCGGATCGCGCGCCTGGGGGCTGAAGAATTTACCGAATGTCAGGTCAAGGTCCCACGTGATGAAGGCAAACAAGTCTTGCTTGAGGTCATGGTAGAGGAAGTGGTTCTTGGCGAAGCTATCGATGTTATTCAGGACGACTTGGCCGAGCTGGTACCCGATGATCGTCTCCTCGAAAGAACGCGCCCGCCAGAAAGAGCTCGAAGGGCCTCCCACGCTCAAGCCATCAGCATGCATGTCGTCGATAAACTTCCCGAGGTCACTGAAATCACCGAGCTCGTTCGTCTCGGCCTCCCACAACTTCATGTACTCGGCGAGCGAGTTCTGCTTCACGACTCCAAGCGGTCGGCCGCCTGAAGGGGGCTGCTTTGCCTTGTAGAGGTTCCCGCTCGCGTCAAGCCCATTGCGATCGAGGAATCGCTCGTCAGGATGCTCAACATAGAGGTAGAGACCGAAGTAGCCGCCATTCAAGTGAAGACGAACAAATTCGGTCGCGCTATAGGGTGCGGCCACCTCCCGCATGAAGTCCCAGGCAAGATGCTCGCGCACCATGGACTTGTCCGTCCACTCGCTGTTCAGGTTCAACTTCTTCAAGCCCCTGAAGCTTCTGCCCTTGTTGAAGCTCAGCTTGAAATTACGTTTGAGCACGTAGCAAGCCGTGTTGCCCCGAAAACGGACTTCGATGTCCGGGTAAAGATCACCCTTGTAGGCGAAAGTTGCGGGCAGGGTAATGTCACAATTGCGAAGCGCGGCGTTTACATCGCTGATCCCGTTCTTGCCGCCGATCGAATCCATCAACAAGTGGTAAACGGGAAGCACCGACCGAGGCTGCAGGTCCTCGACGTAATACCCGGCCGCCTCCTGCGGCTGTCTCCCGCCGTAATTCAGAGGGATTGGGTATTCCCCGGACAGTCCCTCGGCCATTGCGGTGATATGGAAGCGCACTTGAGTGTCGTGGGGGAAAGGCGCAATGGCGATACCATACACTCCGTCGTTCGGAAGGTGATCTCCGTGGTTGCCGTCATCCAGCATGTTGAGCGCGGTCTCGTTGCCCTTGACTCCCGCGGTCATGGGTAGAAACTTCAGGGTCACAACGGCAGGCACCCGTGAGCGGACCGCGGCGGTTACCCAAACGTTTTCTGTCGAACGAGGCTGTCGCGGGAAGCGGTTCACATGGCTGACAAGGGGCGGGATGGCTCCGCGGTTCGAGTTCGCCTTGCCAGGCGTCGAAAGCTGATCGATCGTCACTCCGCCTCCGTTGGAAAACCCGGCAAAGAATTTCGGGCTTCCACTCAGGAAACGAATCCAGACCTTCGTGCGGAATGTGCCTTGTCGATGAATGCCCGTCAGCGGGAGCGAGACACTGTTTTTCAGGCCGCAGTCGCCGTTGGGGCAAGCACCTGTGGAGACGAGTCGGAGGGCGCCCGACCCATTGACGCCCTCGAACGGTGCTGGGCTCGAGGTGGCGGCAATCCCCTCTGCGCTCCATTGCCCGAGGCCAGAGTCGAACGTCTCGTCGATGAGGAGCTTCGTCTCTGCAGTCGTGACATCCTCGAGCATGATGCGGTCGATGAGCATCTCACCAATCCCGTCGATGTAAATTACGAGTCTTTGAGAGAGGGACAATCCAGCGGGCCCATCGGCGACAAGCTGCGTAAATCCTGCGCCGACGAGTGTACTCGTCCGCCAGTTGGCCGGGTCATTACCCGAATGGCTCGCGGAAATCCGCTCCAGACTGCGCCCAATGCCGTCGGCGCCGTAAGGCCAATCGCCCGAATCCGCGTAAAGCACGGTGTCGATGACAACGCCCCTGGAATCGGTCAGCTCGATTCGCTCACCCGAGTTGGAGAGGCGACCCTCATAGCCCACCGCAATGACATTGGCGATGCCGAGGAACGACTTGAGCAGCTCCGGATTGCGGCCCGCCACAACAAATCCCCCCGGAGGCAAGGTGGTGCCAGCCGGAATCGTGAGCTTCACGCCATCCTTCAGATTCCAGTTACTCAAGTCCACCGCGTCGACACCCGGGTTGTGCAACTCGAGGAACTCAGTGTCCTCACCATCTTCGAGCGAGGAGTGCGTGGAAGGCCCCACCCTGGGGTGGTACTGAAGCTCGCTGATCACGACCCGAGGAGTCCGGAAGACCGGCGGCGGGCAACTGGATCGAAAATTGGCGGCGCCAGGCGTGGGCTCACCTCCGATCCAGTTGAGTGGATCTCGCCCTGGAGCCGTCATGCAGAGCCGCTGCGCCGAGGCACCCAACCCGTCGGCCTCCACCGGCCAGGGAGGCTGGTCGTGGTATTCCACGCCATCGACAAATGCATTCGTCACATCCACGAGCTCGATGGCCTCGCGCGAGTTATCGAGGAAGTCCTCGAAATCCCCGATCAGAACAGCCTCCGAGGCCCCGAAGCGAGCTTTCAGCGCCGAGGCATCCCTGGCCAGCGCCAGGTCGGCGCCAGGGGCCAGCTTCGTGCCTTCCGGGATCGTAAAGCTAACTCCGCCCTGGAGACTCCAACCGCCGACAGCCACCTCCTGGGCCTCCGGGTTATGGATTTCCACGAACTCCACCCCGCGGTAATCCCGGGAGGGTGGATGGTAGTGGATCTCGCTGATCACAACAGCCTTCACCCGGGTCGTCAGGAGCACCACCAGAACCGGGGACAGGATCCTTGTAAGACATCGCACGCCGGGCACCTCTCTGGCAGGGAGGATGCCTTCGAGCGCAGGCTCCCCAGGGTAACGAGAGAGAACGGAACCAATAGGTTCCTATCTTAAACCTCAGGTTTCGGGGCTGCCATGGGCGATTTTGGGCACCCGCGTAATCCGCTCTTCGGAAGCGTCTGGCGTGGGCAAAGGCCACCGAGCGCGAGGCTGACATGGTAGAAAATCTCGTCGTGGTCCGGGATGCGTCGAGTCGCTCTCTTGGAAAAGACCCGACGGCCCTGGACGGAAACCTCGAATACTCCCCCCGAAGCCGGGATGAGGTCAAACTCGAAGTCTACCCCCGGAAACTGCCGGCGCAGTGCCTCGAGAAGCTTACTTGCGGGTGTGGCATAGTTGCCCACCTCGCAGAACTCGATCACAACGGCAACCACCGGAGCCAAAAAGCCTCGGTCTTTCGATGGCGACGCGACCTGCGAGGAATGATTGGAAAAGCTGCGGGGTGCGGTGACAAGGTTTGGGGTCATGGTCACTCTTCAGGAATCGTACAAAAGCCAGCCTGGGTCGCGCAATCGATTTGACCGGCAAACCCAAGGAATATTCAGCCCCCGGCCATCTCCCGAACAGGCAAGGATCGAGCCCGCAGAGCACGGATCGAAAGAACAAGAACGCAGAGAGCAAGAGCCGCAGTGAAGGGATGTGTCAAGAGCCCGGAAAGGCCAGCTTCCTTGAGCCTCTCCAGGAGGGCCTCAAGCCCAAAACAGAGCATGGCGTTGTAGGTCGCGTGAATCAACATGCACGGGAAGATCGACCCTGCACGTTGGCGCACGAGGGCGAGGACAAAGCCAACGGCTGCCGTTGGAAACAGGCGGTAAATACTGAAGTGAAAGAGGCCGAAGAAGAAGCCCACCCAGAGCGCTGTGCGGATTGGACGTGCCCGGGGCTCAAGCTCTCCCTGAAACGTCCCGCGCCAGAGTAGCTCCTCACAGATGCCAGGGGACACCACAAAGAGGAACACCGCCAGAGGAGGGGACATCTGGTGCCGGAGCAATAGCTCTCGAAAAATATTCTCCAGTTCTATTGGCATGGGCAAGAACTGGTCCTGGAGCCCCAGGTAAGCGGCGTTGAGCACCACGAGCGAAGCTGCGACGAGCGGGCCAAGGAGTAGGCTCCGCAGGCTGGGCGTGCGGAGGGCCAAGGTCTCAAGGAACGGGGACCCGACGATCCAGGGGTAGATGAGTGCGGGCACGAGAACCAGACCCCAGAGCGTGATCGTCAACCCAAGGAGCAGGTTCCAGCTTTGTATCGAGCTCGCCGCGAAGTACAAGACCCCCAGCAACCCTCCGGCAAAGAACAGCGCCCGACGGGCACGAACGTCGAGTGAAGAGCCTCCAGGCGGTTCTTCAACTCCCAGGACAAGGTCCTCCCTGAGGAGAAGCGTCTGCGCGTTTCGAAGAACCAGCCAGGCGTAAAGCAGACTGGTTGAAGACGCAATCAGAAACGGCACGACCGTCAGACGCCCTTCCAGAAGCTCCCGGATGGCCAGGGCGGCGTTCGCCAGGGGCACTATGGCCACTGCGCTCGATAAAGTTGCCTCGGGAGCCACGGCAAGAAGCAGAAGCGGAAGGGTGAGGAGGGTGACTGGCAAGAGGTAGGTTTGTGCCTCGCGAAAGGATCGGGCGTAGGCAGAGATCAGGATGAGAATGCCACTGGTCAACAATGCCAGCGGCCCGGTGAGGAGAAAAATCCCAATCGCCACCCAGGGGCCAGGTATCGCCGCCTGCGTGAGCCCAAGGCTGTCAACGGGTCTACCCAGGAAGGCACTGAGACCTTGCGCGAGGAGAAGACCGATCAAGTTCGAGCCGAGAGCCACAAAGGACGCAGCGAAGACGACGAAAAACTTTCCGCGCACGACCAGCTTGCGGTCAACCGGGTGCACGAAGAGTGCCTCGAGCGTGCCACGCTCCTTTTCGCCCGCAATCACGTCAATCGCTGCGAAGGAGCCCCCCGTGAGCAGAATGATGACGAGCAAGAATGGGAGAATTTTCCCGAGTGTCGTCGAGGCTCGAGCCTCGGGGCTCGAGAGATCCACCGGGTCGATCGCTGCAATTCGCGAAGGCTCGACATTTCGGCCTTTCTCGGCAAGACGGTGGAAAATCCGGACGTCACGATAAGCGTCCAGCGCAACTCGAAGCCTGCGGAGGGCCTCACGTGACCAGAGATCGGTGGCTCTGTGGTAGAGCGTGACTCTCGCGCCCTCAAAGTGGGCGAGGACGACGAGGTCGCCTTCTCGCACATCCTCGATGTCAGACAGCATCCGCCGCTCGACCTTGAGGTTGAGGCCCGAGAGGTGAACGAAGAAGTCGTCGCCAGCTCCCGCGACACCGATCGAGAGCGGCCTCTTCTCATCTCGAAGGTTCGCGATGGCCCCTAGCCAGAGGTAGAGGAGCGGGTACAGGAGGAGCGGCAGCACAAAGGCAACGAAAACAGCACGCCGGTCCCGAAGGACCTCGAGGATCTCCTTCCTGAAGATATGCCAGGATCCCATGACTGAGGCCCAGGGCCTCGCCTCCTCCGTCAACCTTCAACCAGGCTCATGAACACGTCATCCATGAACGTCTTCCCCGTTCGCTCCCGTAGCTCCTTGAGCGTCCCAGAAGCCCTCAGGGTGCCTCGGTGAATGACCGCGACCCTGTCGCAGAGCTTCTCCACCTCGCTCAGGATATGGGTCGAAAAAACGATGCACTTCCCCCGCTCCCGGCACTCGGCCACGAACCGAATCATCACACTCGAGACGAGGACGTCAAGCCCGAGCGTCGGCTCGTCGAGGATAAGGACAGGGGGGTCGTGCACGATGGCTCTTGCAATCGAGACCTTTTGTTTCATGCCCGTCGACAGCTTCTCGCACCGCACTCCCGCGAACTCCTCGATGCCAAGGAGGCATAGCAGCTCATCAATGCGTCCCCGCAGCTTCACCTTGTCGATGCCATGCAGACCGCCGAAGTACTCGAGAGTCTCGCGGGGCGTCAGCCGTCCGTAGAGCCCCGTGGAGGCAGAGAGGTAGCCGATGGAGCGCCGGACACCGAGAGAATCCTTGACCACATCATGCCCTGCGACTCGAGCCACGCCACGGGTGGGCCGCAGGATGGTCGAAAGCATGCGAAGTGTCGTGCTCTTGCCGGCGCCGTTGCACCCCAGGAGGCCGAAAATTTCTCCCGGATAGCACTCAAAGCTAATGTCGCTGGCAGCGACGATGCCCCCCGAGTGGGGGTCGTGGAAGATCTTCGTGAGACCCACGGCTTCGATCGACGGGGCCATCGAGCCCACTCCTCGGTTCTCCATGTCCTGGGTTATTCTCCGTCCATTTCCGCAGCGGAACAGCCAACCGATCGAGCCCGACGAAAACCGAAAAGGGACGCCAGACCACCCGTCGTTCCTTCACCCGTGATATAGGACTCCCGCCTGAGGAGATATGACGCCCCCCGGAGGGCGACGCCTGCATAGGCCAACGATACCGCAAACGAGATGAGCGAGGGCAATCCCAACGGCTGGCCGCGCAGCGCCTCGCGAAAGACAAGAAGGAGATTCACAAGAGGCACGAATGCGAAGCCCAATCCAAGCGATACGTCCGGCGAGGTGAGTAGGATGCCCGGGGCCATCGCAAGCAGGTATACGGGTGTAAGGTACGTCTGCCCTTCCTTGAAGGTCCGGGCGAAAAAGGCAAGGAGCATGATCAGAGCGCCAAGAATCGCGGAGAGCAGCAAGGCCACCGCCAGGGCAACGATGGCTGTGGATGGACTCACCTCCCAGCCGAAGGCCTCACCCTTCAACTGCGTGCTGAGGTGATAGAGCGTGAAGCCAAGGCTTGTCGCGTTCATGAGGAAGGCAAAAGCCGTGAACGTCACCACGGACAGAAACTTCCCCATGACGATCGCCTCCCGGGATGTCGGGGTGACAAGCGTTGTCTCGAGTGTCCCCCGCTCCCGTTCGGCCACGGTGACCTCAAGCGCAGGATACAGCGCCCCGAGCGCCATCATCACCATCGAGATAAAAGGCAGAATCATTGAAGCTGTGAACCCTGACGCCTCTTGCCTGGTTGCCAGGTTCTCTTCCACGACGTCGAGCAGTCCGTGGAGGTCTCCTTCCTCGCCCACAGCCTCCGCGACATCCTGGAGCTCGCGCTTTCGCCAGCCCTTGAGGGCATCGAGCACTCGATCCTTGGCTCGCGTGGAAGCATCGCGGGAAGCGTCGTAGAGCACCGTTGCATGTGCCGCTCGCTCCGGCGCGGCGAGACCGTCCAGGCGGTACACAAGAGCCACATGCGCCCCGGTGGCTCGGAGAGCGGCCCCAGGAAACTCCGCCCCATCCTCTTCGAGGGGAGAGATCTTGAGCTTTCCTTGATTATCGAGGTAGCGTGAGAGTCTTTGATCCTCGGTTCGATCGAGGACGAGCACCTCCGAGACTCGTCTCTCCTCGAGAGCCTGGACGTAGGACAGCGATTGAATCGTCCCCCAAAGAATCGCAGGGTAGAGAAAGAGAGGCAAGAGGACCGAGTAGGCCACGGTGCGCCGATCGCGAACGAGGCTTCGCACCTCTTTCCAGTAGACCGACCGGATGTCGCCCCAATCCCTCCTGGAAATCACGTGGCGAGGTCTTGGTCGCGCAATTTGCCAAGCTCGAGAAGCCGCCGAAACCTCTGCGCCGTTCGATGCACTCCATCGGCAACCGGAGTGTGTGGAACACGGCCCAAAAGCTTTTCAAGTCCAGGCTCCACGAAGTCGTACGCAACAGGAATCGGACCGCCCGAGACTCGAATGAGCCCTGCGGAGCCGGGGACCTCGCGCTCAACGAGCTTCGCGAACTCCTCCACGGTGAGGTACTCCCCTCGCATGTTCAGAGCCTGGGCGCCTTCCCTGGCCGCCTTCGAGCAGTCAATGAAGATTCGCGCCGCGTCTTCGACGTAGTTGAAGGCGGTTTGCCCGGAAAAACCAATCGTGTAAGGCCTCCTGAGTAGGGCCGCCTTGATCGCCTTGGTCGGGCCGCTCGTCACGCCGACTTCACGACCCACGCCGTAGACGGCCAAAGGACGGAGCCCGACGCTCGGGATACCGTGGTCAAGCCAGTAGACCCTTGCACTCCCCTCGTTGGCCGTCTTGAAGACGCCATAATGAGTACGCGGCACGTGGGGCGTGTCATCGGCAATGGGACCCTTGTAATCCCCCGACGATCCCGCAACGGCGGCGCTGGAGGCGTAGACTACATTCTTCACTCGGCCACCGCTCTGGCGTACGGCCTCGAAGATATTCAAAGTTCCAATGACGTTCACTCGAGCGCCCAGGAGCGGCTGTGACCGGCAAGTAGGGATTTGAAGGCCCGCCAGGTGAATCACGTTGGTCGCCTGCGAGGCATCGAGTGCCTTGCGCACCACTTCGGTATCGCCAACATCGCCGTACACTCGCTCCAACTGGCGCAGCTCGTCCTCGTCGAACACCTGAGCAAGGATTCCGTCATCAGGTTTCAAGTCAAAGAGCACACAGCTCGAGCCAGCGAGCAGGAGCTGCTTCGCGATCCAGGCTCCGATGAATCCCTGCCCACCCGTGAGGAAATAGCGATCTTGCGTTTGCATATTCTTGAAAGTTCTTACCTCACGCCTCCTCGGAGGTCAAGGAGAAGGGCTTGCGTGGGACCTGGTTCGTAGGAGTCCAACTCACATTTCCCAGAGGCAATCGATCTCCTCCCGGATGGGCGCTGAGCGCGACGAGTGGAAGGGAGGCGAGCCTACTCGGCTGAGCGAATGAGAATCGAGGAGTTGTGTCCCCCGAAACCGAAGCTGTTTGAGATCGCGATCTTCACGGGGCGTTCGATCGCGCGATTGGGCACGTAGAAGAGGTCGCACTCAGCGTCCGGCGTTTCGTAGTTGATCGTGGGCGCAATACACCCCGCGAGGATCGTTCGCACGAGCACGATCGCCTCGACGGCTCCAGCGGCCGCGATCATGTGGCCTGTCATCGACTTGGTGGAGCTCACGGGCACCCGGCGGGCATGCCCCCCCAGTGCCAACTTGATCGCAAGCGTCTCCACGGGATCGTTCTGGGGGGTGCTCGTCCCGTGCGCGTTGACGTAGTCAACTTCTTCAGGGGTCACGCCAGCCAGACGGAGCGCCTGGCCAATGGCGCGAGCCGCTCCGGATCCGGTTGGGTCCGGGGCGGTCTTGTGGTAAGCGTCCGTCGTCTGACCATATCCAGCAAGCAGCGCAAGGATCTTTGCACCCCGACTGCGAGCGTGCGGCAGCGACTCAAGGACCAAGATGCCGGAGCCCTCGGCAAGGACGAAGCCGCTACGACCCTTGTCAAAGGGTCTACTGACCTTGTCTGCCTGGGCCGTCGATCGCGAGAGGGCCCGCAAGTTGGCAAAGCTGGAGAGCGCGAGTTCACCAATGGGCGCTTCAGCCCCGCCTGCCAACACAATGTCAACGGAACCGTCCAGAATCGCTCGCGCACCGGAGATGAGTGCGTCGTTTCCCGAGGAGCAGGCTGTCGAGATGGCGAACGACGGCCCCTTGAATCCGTAGGCCAGGGCCACCTCGTTCGCTGCAACGTCGGGCGTTCCGCTCGGGACAAGAAGAGGCGAAACGCGAGACGGCCCCCGCTTTCGGAGAACGTCCATCTGGGATTCGATCATGCCAATACCGCCAATGCCGGTCCCCACGATTACACCGACTCGCTCCGGGTTCAAATCGGACTTCAATATTCCGGACTGCTCCACTGCCTCCTGCGAGGCAGCGAGCGCGAACTGAGCGAAACGATCAAGCCGACGGGCCTCCTTGGCATCGAGGCCGTAGTGGGCTGGATCAAAGTCCTTCAACTCACCGCCGATATGGACATCAAAACCAGAGGTGTCGAGTTGGGTAAGCTCGGAAATTCCGGAACGACCGGCCAGGAGTGACTCCCAGAGGGACGAGACACTATTTCCGCATGGGGTCACGCAGCCCATTCCCGTGACCGCAACGGTGCTTGCGCTCGTGATCATGCTTGATTTATGGGCATGGGGAGTGTCAAGGAATCAAGCCGCGTGAAGGAGGCAGAAAAAAAGAAAGGGCCGCCCGCTACCGTCTGCAAGCGGCCCTTCGGTCGATCCTGGTGACCCCAAGGGGATTTGAACCCCTGTTACAAGGATGAGAACCTTGTGTCCTAGGCCTGGCTAGACGATGGGGCCTCATGTATTGATGCCTCTCGGTGACCGAGAGAGGGGAGGCATCATAGGGTGGGCCGGAAAGGCGTCAAGCAAAACCTGCCAGGGACCTCGCCGCGCGGGGGAAGCACCACGTCCTCACCGACCGCTCCAGGTGTCCGTGGGTACTGTACGGGCAAGCAGGAAGACCTGTACGACCGTAGCCGTAGTGAGCACCTCCACCACAGCGCCAGCCAACGTCTCCAGTTCCGTGCACGCTTCGCGCACGTCTGCCCCCGTGAGTCCCTTGATCTCTCCTGCCGCAGGGAGTCACGGGACTCGATGAACAGGCGCCGGAGGCGCCCGGCGCTTATCGAGCGCCGAGGAGAGGGGGAGGGCGCCGCCAGGCACCCCGGTGCGGGGGGAGGTCTTCTTCCCCCGCGAGGAGCCTACACACTGCGGTTCGGGCGCGCGACGTCGCCGGAACTTTCCTGTGCGGATCCCTCGCCAGGCGCTACTCGTGCACCTCCCATGCGTGGTAGGAGCTACGGGTCATGGGCCCGCTGACGACATGCTTGAAGCCCAGGGCCTCCGCCTCCTCCTTGAGTTCCTCGAACTCGCCGGGAGGCACGTACCGGAAAACATCCAGCTGATCCGTCGTGGGCTTGAGGTACTGTCCCAGAGTCAACACGTCGCAGCCATGGTCCCGGAGATCTCGGAACAGCTCCAGGAGCTCCGCTCGAGCCTCCCCCAGGCCAAGCATGAGGCTCGACTTCGTAATCAGGTCCGGACGACAACGCTTCGCGGTCTCGAGACACCCGAGGGATCGCCGGTAGTCAGAGCCCGGCCGCACTCGCCGATAGAGACGTGGCACCGTCTCCACGTTATGCGCGTAAACGAAGAGTGGCGATGATGCCACTGTGTCGATGAGCTCCGTTCGACCGTTGAAATCAGGCACGAGCGCCTCGACTCGACAAGTCGGCAACCTGCGGCGAATCGCCGAGATCGTTCTGGCGAAGTGACCGGCTCCTTCATCGGGGAGGTCATCGCGGTTCACGCTTGTGAGCACGCAGTAGTCGAGGTGCAACGCCTCGATGACCTCGGCCACATGATCTGGCTCCGATCCGTCGACCTCGAGCGGCTTGCCCTTGCCAACGGCGCAAAAAGTGCAGCCCCGAGTGCAGGTGTCGCCGAGGAGCATGAACGTGGCCGTCCCGTGCGCCCAACACTCCCCCACGTTGGGACACTGGGCCTCCTCACAAACAGTGTGAAGGCCCTTTTCCCTGAGCACGCTCTTGAGGAAAAGATACCGCTCGTTGGCGCTGAAACGCGTCTTGATCCAGGAAGGATGTCGGGACGGCCGCCTTGGCGCCTCGGCGGCAAGCACCGGAAGCAAGCGGAGGCCTTCCCCGGCGAGGGAATTGGAAATGGGCTCATTCATCGGGCTCAAAGTCTTGCCAGCCTGCTATGTTCCGAAGCAGTTTTCAAACCAGAAATTTGAAACTGGGCCACTTTGTGGGGAGTGACGGCTCGACGAAGTGGGGCCGCCGCACGGCCGGCCGGGGCCGGGATGCAATCTTTATACCGCACGCGGGCAGTGATGAGACCTTTTGCAGCCTGCGAAAGGTTGCGGCTGCTCGCGCCAGAGGCGCCCGGCGCCCATCAGGCGCCGAGGAGGGGGAGGCCGAGTGTCGCGGCCGTCGTGGGGGCGGGTCCGCCTCCCCCCCCAGCAGAAACGAGCCGCAGA
>SXIK01000227.1 GCA_005772855.1 Planctomycetia bacterium
AAATGCGAGAGGGGGGACTTGAACCCCCACGGTGTTAACCACAGGCTTCTAAGACCTGCGCGTCTGCCGATTCCGCCACTCTCGCGCAGGGAGTCTCTGGTTGGGGCCCGCGCTCAACGCAGCGAATCTTACGTGAGGAGCCTGCTGCAAGCAATCTCGGCGTTGCCGGGGGTATCCGAGCTACGCCAACTCGGTCGGGTATCTCGCCTTCAAATCCGAAAGCGAGCACGATGCCTCCGGCGGATGCTGCTCCAGCACTCTGGCCATTGGAGCAAACGGGAAGCTCTCCAGAATGGAGTCGAGGCGCGACTCCGTGCGACGGAGGTTCGTGTAGTGACGCAGGCGCGACTTGAGCGGCGCTTGAATCCTTGGCTGCGCTGGATCGACCTCCCAGGGGTGAAGGTAAACGGTCCCGGGCTTCGAGTCGCACGACTGAATCCGGCCGAGCGCCCAGAGCGCATAGCGAAGAGGGAAGATCCTCAGGTACCCGCCGCCGGGCCCGGGCAAGTTGCGGCCGAGCACGCGGACTGTCGACGGCGGAAACTCCGTGATCGATCCCGAGCCGGCCAGCTCGACTCTCACCGGGAAACGCGGGAACTCCGGGAAGCCGTAGATGTCGTGCCGGATCGGGAAGATGCTCGAGTCGTACGTGTAGCCCTCCTCGGCCAGGATCTCGAGTGCCCAGAGCGATCGCTTCGTCACCGAGTAGCTGGGGGCCCTGAAACCCCGGAGCCCTCTCTGCGCCGCATCCTCGATCGTCTTCGTCGCCTCGCGCAGGTCGGAGCGGAACTCCTCGGGTGTCAAGCCATGGACGAGCCGATGCCAGAAGCTGTGACAGCCGACCTCGTGGCCTCTTCTGGCAATCTCACAGACGATCCGGGGCAGTTTCCTTGCCACCCATCCAAGCACGAAGAACGTGGCCTTCACCTGATGCTTGTCGAAGAGGTCGAGGATTCGCAGCGTGCTCGCCTCGACGCGCAGGGGATACTCGTCCCAGCGATCGCGACGGACAACTTTCGCGAAGGCCTCGACGTGGAAGTAGTCCTCGACATCCACAGTCATGGCATTCAGGGGCTTGGGAGGGGCAGCTTGCAAGATGGCACAGTATCGGTGGGGCAGGGTCCTCTCCTCAAGGCCTGTCGCCGGGTTTGTCCTCAGGGCAGGACTCTCTCGACCGCTCGCGCGGGGATCCAGGATTCCGCGCCGTCAAGAAGTCGGACCGGAACCCAGGATTCCGTGCTTCCCGAGGCACCTTCGCCTGGCCTGGCCTCGCCCGCCAGGGTCACCTCCGTTCCCGGCGGGAAGGGCCGCGAATGGGAGGGCGAGTACATTCTTCCGTTGCCGCGGCGTCCCTCGATCTCGACGAGAAGCACGCCTTCCCTGCGGCCCGTATCGCCGTAGGCCGTCACGAGGACCGAGCCGAACAGCGCCACGGCCGGGATTGCGGCGAGAATGCCGATAACGAGAAACGGCCTGCGCCTCACGAGGGCGATCGTGAAGCAGAGCATGGCCCCTGAAAAGAATATCAGAAAGAGCATCTTTCGGATTCGAAATGCGATGCCGTCATGCCAGAAGAACAGCGAGGTCAGGATCGAGGCGCCCGCCCCTCCCGCCGGCTTCTTGATTGGCAGACGCTCGCGGAAGTGCTCGAGCGCATCGGCGGCGCGCTGGTTGGCGGGGTCTACGGAGAGCGCACGCTTGTAGAAGAGGACGGACTCGCCTGTCGCGCCGGCGAAGTAGTAAGCGTTCGCTGCGTTGGTGAAGACCTCCGTGGTGGCGGCGCCGGCTTTCCATGCCTCCACGAAGCTCTGTGCGGCGGAGCGGTAACGCTTCGATATCTCTTCGTGCTCGGAAGGGGTCCTCGATTTGATATCGCCGGCCTCGCGGAAGAGCTGGAGGCCGCGGTCAAAAGCGGCCTGTGCCGGACTGGGCGGCTGGGCCCTGATCGGGGCCGAGAATGCCGCCACTCCACCGAGGGCCAACAGGGTGAGTCTCAAGCGTGCAAGCAAGCCTCTACCTCTTTGAATATTCGGGAGGCTTCCTCGGCAAGGGTCGCGTCGCCGTCAGCGGCACCAAATCGAGCAGCATGGGCTTTTTCGACCAGCCCGGCCGCCCCGAGCCGGGCTGCCATGGGGGCGCCCGCACGTTCGAGCGCTGCAGCTACCTCGTCTGGCGATAGCTCGCCCGCTGGCAGGCCGAGCGAGTCGCGGAAATAGTTCTCGCAGGCTGAAGCGATCTCGCTCGTGCTCTTCGCCTGCGAAAGGGCTGACAGCGCGCGAGGAAGCGCCTGTGACTTGCGCTTGAGTGTCGGGTCGCGTCGTCGGAGTGCAAGGCGCACCGCAAATCCTGCGAGCAGCAACGGCGGTACGCTCACGCCGAGGAGAAAAGACGCGGAGAGGAGTTCGTCCCGTGGATCTAGAGTCGGGTGGACCTGGCCCATTGATTCGAAGTTCGCGCCGACGCCTCCCCGCTCCGCGATGGTGGAGGCCTGCGGCGCCTGGGTCTTCACGACGGCTGTCGCCTTCGGCTGTGCCGCCTGGGCGCCCGGGTCGACGAGCGCTGTTTGGAGGGCGCGTACCTTGATGGGGATCGGCTGTGATTGGGTCACCTGATACTTGCCAAGCCCCGGGTCGTAGTAGGGAAAAGGTACGGGCGGGATCACTGTCACCTTCGCGTTCATGGGACGTAGGATCTGACGAAAGACCTTGGCCTTGTTCTCGAGCTTTCCGCCGTCCACATCGCCCGAGACCTGAAAGTCCTTCGTGAGGCTCTCGATCTCCGTCCAGTGGGGGGGCTTCAGATCCTCAAGGATTCCCTGGCCGTAGACGCGTACTTCGAGGGTGATGGGAGCGCCCTCATCGACCTCGGTCGGATCCGCCGTGACAGTGACCTGGAACTTCCCAACGGCTCCGTTGAAAGCGAGAGGACGGCCCTCCGTTGGCAGCGGACGGACCTGGTAGACCGCGGAAGGGCTCTGCGCGCTGTATTCCTTCTCCTCCGCGACACGGACGGGAAACCCGAATGCGTCCCGGCCGGTCTGGGTGCGGCCCGTGGCGAACTTCATGGCGGCTCGCGCCATTCCCAGCTCCAGAGAGGAGGTTGTGAGCGGTGTGACCTCGAAGCCAAATAGGAGGGTGAGGTACCCCTTGCCGGACTTTTCCGCGAAGCTGCGCTGGACCAACACGTTGCCCTTGTTGCCGATGGTTACGGCGTCGGCCTCGACGTCGCTCAGGGTGGAGATGGGTTGGATCTTTACGCCCGAGAGTCCAATGACAGGCAAGTCGATGCTACTCAGTCCGTAAGCGTTGTTGCCGCGGCGAAACGCGAAGAAGTCATCGCTCTCCGTTGTCTGGCCGAAGTAATAAATCGTGTAGAGCACTCGAAAAGCTGATCCGACCGGGCCCCCGGTCGGCGTGAGAGTTGTTTCCATCTGAAGCCCGACCTCCGGGCGTTCGTAGACAAGGAGCTCAACGGGCTTCGACTTGAGGACCTCGCCGTTTCGACGCCTCACACTGGCCGGCCCCAGGGTGAACCTCCCCTTGTTTCCGGGGAGCGGAATCAGCTGATATCCGTAGGCGCTGAAGCGGGTTGTGCGGCCATTGATGGAATGGGCCTGCATCGTGGGGCCCGACGGCCCGCGCATCTCGAAGCCTGCAAGCTGCGGGAGCTGCGGGGCGCTCATCCCATTTTCAGGATTGAGCACCTTGACCGTGAGTGTCACCGGCGACTGTGTCCACGTGAGCCCGCTTTCGAGCTCGAGCTCCACCTCGATGGCCACGGCCGAGCGCAAGCCGGCCATACACGCGGCCATGCACGCGCCAAAAAAGAATCGATAGTGGATTACCAATCTCTCTCCACGCTCAGCGTCGATGGGGCCGAGAAGAGCTTCTTTTCCTCCTCGCGCCGTTTTCGGTCCATGTCCTGTTGACGGAAGCGGGCATCACGAGGTGACAAAGCATACGGCTTCTGCTCCTGCTTGTCCCTGTCGGGTTGCTTTTTCTGCTTTGAGTCCTGCTCCTTCTGCTGATCTTGCTGCGGGTCCTGCTTTTTCTCCTCGTCTTTCTTGTCCTTCTTGCCCTGGAGCAGCGCGAGGGCTTCCTCGAAGAGTTTGATGTCGCTGGCGATCGCTGTCTTTGCGTCCGCATCCTTGGCCTGGGAGAGGAGCTCGGCCGAGGCAAAGACCTTTTCCTCGCCCTCGTGGATCTTCTTCACGGCTTCCGAGACCTGCGCCGGAGGCTGTGCTCCACCGGCCGCGGCGGCGCCCTTGACAGTCTTTTCGAGCTCACTGGCAATGCCGCCCGCCTCCTTGCCATCCGTGCGCTGACCCTGCTCGAGCGATTTGCGGGCCGGTGCCTTCGAATCTTCAGCGAGCGTCGCAAGCTCTTGCGTGGCGTCACTCGCTGCCTTCTGTCGATCGATCAGCTCCTTGAGGCGCTCCTCGGGCGGCTTTGGCGGCTTTGGGAGCAGCTCCGCCGCGCGTTGGAGGGCCTCGAGAGCTTTCTTGCCATGGGGGAGTGCAGGCATGGGAAGCCCCTGGGTCAACTCCTCCCTCGCTCGCGTCGAGGCTTCGAGCGCCTCCTTGCCGGCGGTCCTGAGACCCTCGGTGAGCTTCTTGGCCTCTTCCGCCGAGAGCGGTGGGCCCTCCGGCGGGACGCCAGGATGTCCGGGCGTTTTTTCCGGCGGGGCGGGTGTAGGTGGGACCTCGGCATTGCTCAGGATTCCTGCGCCCCAGACGACGTCGTCCTCGTCCTCGGTGAGGAGCTTGGCGTCTTCAAGGCTCTTCGGGCTCACGAGCTTTGCCAGGGGCAGCAACACCTTGTCCTTGATCGCGTCGACGATCTGCTTGCCGAAACCTTCACCCTTGACCTCCGGCGCGATGCCGCCTGTCTCGGCTCTCACGAGCGTGTCCATGGCTTCATTCAGGGACTCCTGGCGCCCGACAGCCTCCCCGATGAGCTCCTGAATCTCGAACGGGAATGATTCCGAGGCCGCACGCAGCTCTACCACAGCCTTCGAGTGTGCCGTCGCTGCAGCTTCGCACTCGAGCTTCGAGTGCGAGACTTCCGCGTCCGTCATGGCTTCGATCGCCCGCGTGACTGCCTCGGCCGCTCGTTCCTTCCGCTTCTTCTCCTCCTCGGTCGGCTCGGGAGTGGCCGGGGGCTTCGGCTGACCCGGCTGGGTGGCGGGCGGAGTTTGTGGCGGCGCGATGAGCGCGTGATGGAGCTTCTCCGCGAGCGCGCGCGTCTCGGTGGTCGACTTGCGCAGCCGGCGGGAACCGAGGCGTACACTCTGCGCGCTCTCCCTTGCGAGCGCCCGGCTCATGCCACGGTGGAGACGCTCCTTGTCGGCGAGCGCCTTTACCAGGCGGTCAGGCGACTTCAGGGCCTCCTCCTCCGCTCTCTTGCGTTTTTCTTCCTCTATCTTCGCGATTGCGTCGAGCACGGCCCGAAGCGCCGTCTTCGTGATCCCCAGGTTGCGCGAGATGGCGGCGCTTGGTGGATCCACGGATCTGAAGAACTGAGCGGCCGACTGGTAGGACTCGGCCGCCTCGGCGAGCTTCCTGGCTCGTTCGTCCGGGTCCTCCAGGGCTTCAGCCTCCTGTGCCATGGCCGCAGCCTTTGTGAACGCCGAGTGGCCGGCATTGTAGAGCGCGGCTGATCGCAGCTCGCCATCAGCCTTCGATGCCACTTCCTGGAATCGTTCGACGGACTTGTCCACCGAGCCAGCCTGTGCCCAGCTCACCCCGGAGTTGAAGCGGCGTGTGAGCAGATCCCTGGAGGACTCCTCGCTTTCGTAGGCTTGCGCTGCCTCCTCGAAGCGCCCGGCCTTGAAGGCCTCGTTGCCGCGCTCGAGGGCTGTCGGCTCGTTTGCCGCCAGTGGACTGGCGATTACTATCACGGTGAGAAGAGCTCTGGCTTTCATGGCGACGATCCTCCGGCTGCGGCCTCGAGCTGGGCGAGTTGACCCCGGCGGGGCCGCTCGCTCACAGCCAGATACAGGAGAAAAAAGGCGAGACCTGCAAGCAAGAAAGGCTGAAAAATCTCCGTGTACGTGACCTGCTCCTCCTCGACCTCGCGGCCCGCTTCCAGCGCGATCGTCTTGTTGAAGTAGTCAGCGAGGTCGAAGTTCAGGGTTCCCACGGCGTAGTAACTTCCCCGGGGAGCCGCGTTCACCATGTCCTGAAGAGTCTTTGAGTCGAGCTTGGAGTAGACGACCTTTCCGTCGCGGCTCTTGAGCTGCAGGACCTGTCCGTTCGCACCGTGGATCAGGATCGGCGAGCCCTGTTCGCTTCCGAGGCCGACAGCGTAGATGCCGATGTCCGCCTCGCGGGCAGCCTGCGCCGCCTTGAGCGGGAACGAGTCCATGTCCTCGCCATCGGTGACGATCAGGATGTCGGCGAAGGATTCGCGCTTCGCCTTGCGCTCCTCCGTGATCACGGTCTCCCCGGGTTTCACTCTTTCCTCCTCCGTGGGCGCGTCGGGTCGAGCGCCCAGCAGCTCCGAGAGGGCCTTGCGCACGCCATCGCCGATACGGGTGCCTCCCTGGGAGGCGCTCCGTGAGTCGATGGTTCGCAAGACACGCTTGAAGTAGCTGTAGTTGCTGGTGAGCGGGCACTTCACGATCGCGTTTCCAGCGAACGCAATCAGGCCGAGGCGGTCGCCGCTGCCCTTTGCCTTGACAGCATCGCAGAGATCCTCGAGCTCGAGCTTTGAGCGCTCGAGGCGATTTGGCTGGATGTCCTCGGCGAGCATGCTCTTCGAGACGTCGAGTACGATTGCAATGTCCCGCGCCGTTGTCCTGATGCGGGTCTTGTCGGGGTTGCCCCTGGGCTGCGCAGTGGCCAGGGCAAGGAAAGCCACCGAGATCGACAGGAGCATGGCTCTCAGCCAGCGCCTTGTGCGGAGGGACTTGAGCCACTGCGTGGACCTGGCTGGATCGTAACCGAACAGGGAAAGCTTTCGCAGGCGAGCCGGGAGGCTCCAGGCGAAGAGCGAGAGCAGCGCGGGGACCGCCCAGAGGAGGAGGAGCATGTCAACCCAGCCCCACTGAAACTCGCGCAGGATCATGGAATCCCCCTGAACAGGGTCTCGCCGAGGAAGAGAGCGACGAGCATGCAGCCCAGCGCGGGGAGGAGAAGCCAGTGGTACCGCTCCGTGTAGTTCGTGTACTCGATCTTGCCGATCTCCGCGCGCTCGAGCTGGTCGATCGCGGTGTAGATCTCCTGAAGCTCTTCACCGCTGCGCGCCAGGAAGGCCTTTCCGCCGGACTCCTTTACCACCTCACGCGCTGGCTCCAGGAGCTCGTCCTCGGAGTACTCGCCCACGGCCCGTCTGCCGAAGAAAGTGTTTTCGTAGCGGGTCGTCTCGCTGAAGAGCACATAGTAGACCTTGATTCCGTTGGCAGCCGCGTACTTCCCGGCCTCGACGGGGTCGATCTCGCCCGCATTGTTCTGTCCGTCCGTCAGCAGGATCGCTACCTTGCCCTTGATCTTGTAGGCGCCTTGCCCCTCGCCCGACTTCAAGTCCTCCTCGGCGGTGATCAAGGAGAGCACGGCCCTTTGGAGGCCGTCGCCGATTGCCGTGGCGTCGAGAGGATTGTTCTTGTAGCCCTGGAGCTCGTCGCGGCGTTTTTGCTTGAGCTTGTCGTAGGACACGGGCTGATCGTAGGGGTCGAGGGCCGGCTCCATGGACCGCAGGTTCTTCACGGACGTCAGGAGCGGCTCGTGGGGGACAATGAGCGGGCAGCTTTCCTCGGTGAAGCGCGCGAACGTGGTGAGGCCGATGAGGTCGGTCTTTCGGCCCCTGAGCCCGCCTCCACCGGCCACGAATTGCTGAAAGACCTCCTTCACAATGTCCATCTTCTTGCGCTCGTTGCGATCGGATTCGGAGCCAAAGCGCATCGCCTCCTCCATGGACGACGACCGATCGAGCACCATCTCGATCGCGATACCCTGGCTGCTGACGATGGTCGTCTCCCGTCCCTGTCGGGGGCGCGCAGCCGCCGTGACAAGACCGAGGATTGCCAACAGCTCGAGAAAAGGGACAAGAATACGGGCCCGCTGGCGGAAAGTTGGACGAAGACCCTTCAGCCGGATGACTGTGGGGTAAACGATCGCCGCAACGGCACGGCGCCGCCGGTAGCGCCAGAAGAAGACGCCCAGGGCCGGAACAGCGAGAAGGAGTAGCCAGGGATTGTGAAGCTCAACAGGCAGCCATCTCATGCAACCTTCACCTCCGTGGCAGTGGTTTCAGCAAGGAACTGTTTCACGACGTCGAAGGCGCCCTGGATGGTCTTTGCGTCGGGCTCAAAGCGTGCGAACTTCACCTGGTCGCACAGGACGAGGAACTCTCTCAGACGTGACTTGTGCGATGCGAGAGCCGGGTGGTGAGAGCTCTCATCCAGGAACTCCTCTGTGGTCCGCTCGGGTGCCTTCACCTCGAACCTGCGCTCGATGTACTCGCGCAGAATGTGTGAGAGGTGGACAAAGAAGAGTTCGATCTCGCCCTTCTCGATCAGCCCGAGCGCCACGAGACGCCGCAAGGCTTCATAAGCGAGCTCATGGGGTGGCGCGGGAAGGGGGACGGAGCGTTTCTTGCGACGGAGGAGCAGGTAAGCTGCGCCCAGCGTGCTCAGCGCCACGGCAGCGATCCCGACGTAGAGGCCCGCACGCGAATCTTGCGCCAGGGGAGGCGACTCATAGATCCCCACCAGGGGCTCGAGGGTGAGGTCCTTGACGTTGTCGATGGCCTTGACCGTGACAGGCACCTCCTCGGTGAGGAAGAGCTGCTCGGACTTTTCACCGGATCGGTGGAAGTAGACGGCAAGCGGCGCGACCATCAGCGTGCCGCTCCGGTCAGGCTCGAGAGTGAGTCGCTTTGTCAGTACCTTCACCGCGGCGGTCGACGGCGCCGCTGCGTTGCCCGGCGCCATCCCGCCCTCCGACCTCGGGGTCGCAATTTCGACGACCGAGAAACCCTCGAAGTCCTCCGGAAGATACTCCGGAAACTCGGCAACAAAGCCGTCGTCGACGCGCAGCTCCTGCTCCAGCGTGACCCTTTCAGAAAGGCTGACCTCCACCCGGTCAAGGCGGAGTGTGAGCGTTACCGGCGTGCCCTCGTTGAAGGTTTTCTCGAAAGCCCAGGGGGACTTCGCATCGACCCGGGGAGCTGTTGGGCCACTGCTGGTGCATCCCACGAGGAGTGCGAGGGCGAGCGGTGAGTTTCGAAACGGGAGCCACCTCATGGCTTCTTCGGCGCTACTTCCTTCTCCTGGTTCGCGTTCGAGGGAGGCTCCTGCTGGGGGGGCTCCTTCGAGTCCAACATCTCCACGCGGAACTTCTGGGAGAGGAGCGTACGCAAGTTATCCATCGCTTCCTTGCGCTTCAACTGGGCCAGGTCGGCACGTACCCTCGGCTCGGCTTCCTCGGCTGTGAGTTGCCGTTCGGGCCGCTTCCCTGTGACCTTGAAGACATGGTACGCGTCCGCCACCTCGATCGGCGTCCTGGAGACCTCTCCCACTCCAAGCGCCAGCAGATGAGCGGTGACCTCGGGCGCAAGACCGATTTCAGGGACGGGCTCGCCGCTCGAGGCAATACCCGCTGCCGGCTCGAGCTTCACCTCGCTCGCCCTGGAAGGATCCTTCAGCTTCTCGATTGCAACCTCTGCCTCCGCGGGGCCCGGGAAACGGGCGAAGGAGAACTCCACGCCAGCCTTCTCCAGGAACTTTGACTTGTTCGCCTCGTAGTGGTTTCTGATCTCGGTAGGCCCCAGGGATTTCAGGGCATTTTCCGCTTCAGCCTCGATCACTCGATTCGCAATGTTGTCCCTCCGAAATCGAGCGATCGCCTCGAGCGAGGCGGCGTCGTCAGCGAAGCCGCGCTCCAGGCCCTCGAGGTAGAGCACACGGCGGGAGATCGCCTGCTGTGTGACCCGACGCAGCGTCTCCGGGTCCTTCATTTCCTTGTCGACAATGTCGGCGGTCTTTTTCTCAAGCTCACCGGGAGTGAAGGGCGCGCCATCGAGCCTGAGGCTCTGTGACACCTCACCGAGGAGCTCGGCTCGCAGCTCTTCCTTCGTCACCACCTCCTCGCCGATCCGGGCCACGGCAGTCCCCTGGGTCTCCTCGCCAACGGCGAAAGCACGAGACAGGCTGTCGCGGACGTCGCGCTTGCCGAGGGCATCGAGGCACTCGACCAGGAGTTGCCGCGCCCGGCGCTTTTCATCTCGCGTCACGGGGAACGAGTCGACCTCGCTGAGGCTGCGGGCAGCTTCCGCGTACTTCCCGCCTTCCTTCAGGCATTTTCCGCGTCGATAAACCAGGTCTGCCTGCTCCTGGGGTGTCAGCTTCGCCAGCGCCATGTGCTCTGCCCAGACCTGCTCGGCCTGGACATAGAGCGTGCGCTTCTCGAGCTCGATCGCGAGGTTCTTCAGGCGGTCCGCCTCGGCCGTGTTGTTCGCGGCCTCGGCGGGCGTCGAACGCTCCTTCCGCTCCAGAACGATGAGGACGATCACAATCAATGTCGCCAGTAGCGTGAGCCAGGGGATGAGGCCGCTGCGATATCGCTGCCTCGGAGGTGCTGGCAAGGAGAGGTCAAGGGGTGTGGCCATGGTCTCTGAATACCCTCAGCGAAACATCTTCTTCCCGCGCATGCGGAAAAAGTTGGAAAGGTCTTTGATATAAGGTTTGCCGGTCGTGACCTCGAGCTCATCGATCTTGAGTGACCTCAGTAGCTCGTCTTGCTTCGCGCGTTCGTCAAGCCCCCGCGACTGAAAAAGCTCCCGAACGCGCTGGCTTTGCGAGTCGACGACCACAATCTCTCCGGTCTCGGCGTCCTCGAGAGTGATCAACCCGACCTTGGGGAGCGAGGTCTCCCGCGGATCGGAGGTGCGCACGGCGATCACGTCGTGCTTGCCTCGCACGGCGGCGAGCGCCTTCTCGAAGTCCTGAGCAATGAAGTCCGAGATCAGGAAGACGGTGGCTCGGCGTTTCAGCACCTTCGCGAGGAAGCGAAGCGCCACCTCGATGTTGGTGCCTCGCGACTCGGGGCGAAACTCGAGAATTTCCCGGATGAGCCGCAGCACGTGTTTCTTGCCCTTCTTGGGCGGGATGTACTTCTCGACTTGATCGGTGAAGAGAACGGTGCCGACCTTGTCGCCGTTTCGAATGGCCGAAAAACTGATCACGGCGCTGAACTCGGCAGCGAGCTCCGCCTTCTCCTGCGTGCCGCTTCCGTACCGCTCCGAGGGGCTGACATCGACGAGGGTCATGACCGTGAGCTCCCGCTCCTCGCGATAGCGTTTCACGTAGGGCGTTCCTGCACGCGCGGTGACGTTCCAATCGATGGTGCGGATCTCGTCGCCCGGCTGATATTCTCGCACCTCCTCGAACTCCATGCCGAGGCCCCGAAATGCCGAGTGATACTGGCCTCCGATGGCGCTGTCGACCAGACGGTTGGTTCGGATCTCAATTTGCCGGACCTTCCTCAGAATCTCCTGGGTGATCATGCTGGTGCCTTTCAGGTCTGGGCGATCACGGCACCCGCACGCCGTCGAGCACCTTCTGAATCACGTCCTCGGCCTTCAACTCCTCCGCCTCCGCCTCGTAGGTGAGGATCACTCGATGCCGGAGGATGTCCATCGCCACTGACTTGACGTCCTGCGGGGTGACATAGGGCCGTCCATCCATGAACGCGTTGGACCTCGAGGCCGTCGCCAGGGCGATCGTGGCGCGGGGCGAGGCGCCGTACTCGATGATGTTCTTGAGCTCGAGGCCGAACTCCTTGGGGCGGCGGGTGGCCTGGATGAGGTCGACGATGTACTCCTTGATCTTGTCGTCCATGTAGATCTCGTCGACTGTCAACCGCACACGGATGATTTCCTCCGGGGTGACCACCTGCTCGACCTGACCCAGTGAGCGCGAAGATGTGCCCATGAGATCGAGAATCTTTCGCTCTTCGTCCCGTCTTGGATAGTCGATTCGAACCTTGAAGAGGAATCGATCGACCTGCGCCTCAGGGAGTGGGTAGGTGCCCTCTTGCTCGATGGGGTTCTGTGTTGCGAGGACAATGAAGAGATCCGGGAGCGGAATCGTCTGGTCGCCGATGGTCACCTGACGTTCCTGCATGGCTTCCAGGAGGGCGCTCTGAACCTGTGCGGGGGCGCGGTTGATCTCGTCCGCGAGGACGATATTCGAGAAGATGGGCCCCCTGCGCGTCGTGAACATGCCGCTCGAGGGGTTGTAGATGAGGGTGCCGATCAGGTCGGCCGGGAGAAGATCCGGTGTGAACTGGATGCGGCGGAAGTTGGCATGGATCGAGTCGGCCAATGTCTTCACGCTCAGAGTCTTGGCCAGCCCCGGCACACCCTCGATGAGCAAGTGTCCATTCGACAGAATGCCGTTGACGAGGGTGCGGACGAGGTGGTCCTGCCCGACGACCCGCTGTCGGATCTGACCAAAGAGCTTTTCGACAAAGGCGCTCTCGGCCTCGATGCGTTTGCCGATTTGCTTGACGTCGACGCTCATGTTCTCGCTCCTTGGGTTTTCGAGAAAGCGATTGTTTGGCCTGAGTTTACCGAGGATAGATGTACGAGACGGGCCGGAATCGCGGGAAAAGTCGTGCAACCCCGTCGCTCTTCGGGCTCCCCATCAGTCGCTCAATACTCCAGGGCCAGATCGTAGACCTGCTGCGAGGTGCTTAGCGTCAACAAGCGCTCTCGATTGTCCTTGAGGAAGGCAGTGACCCTGGAGAGAACCTTCAAGTAACTCTCCTGGAGGCTATCGGGTCCCAGAATCATCACGAGAACATGCACGGGCTTCTCGTCGAGCGAGTCGAAGCCGACGCCTTTCTTGTGGATCCCCAGGCCGACCACGAAGTCGTTGATAGATTTGAGTTTGGCGTGCGGAATCGCGAGCCCCAGTCCGAATCCTGTCGAGAGGAGCTTTTCACGCTCCAGAATTGCCTCGTAG
>SXIK01000228.1 GCA_005772855.1 Planctomycetia bacterium
CGACCGAGGCGCCGATGACCTCGCCCGCAGCTCCTCTCAGAAGGCGAATCTTGAGGAACATCGAAGTCTTGCGATCAAACACAAGCACGAAGGGCGCGGGCAAGTCGGGGTGCGTAAAGACGACCGGCTGATTACTGTCGAGCACGGGGTTGGGGTCTTGTGTAACCGTATCGGCAATCTGCCGGAAGGTAAGGAGCGGCTCCGGGAAGAGCTTGTAGCGCCCGCTCAGACTCTTGACTCGCAGCTTCTCGGAGGGCCTGAAGGGGGGATCAAGGTCGAAATCGACGTCGACGTCCTGTTCCTCCAGCTCGAGAAGGTGGACCGCTCGAATCGTGCCCGGGGAGAAGAAGACCAGGACCTTGTTCTCTTCGATCTCCACGAAACGAGTCACCGGTGCCGAGGCGGCCCGAAGCTGGTTGAGAGTGTCTTCGCCGGTGATCACAACGCTCAGGAAGAGGCCATTGCCCTGGCCGAAGTTCTTGCTGTCGACGTTGACCTCTCCGTTGGGGAGAAGCGCCGACCGGTACGGGAGGGTTCGTGTCCCCAACTCATCCGTGATCTGCCTTGGCCTCTGCTCACGGAAAGCGATGATGTTTTTTGAGCTTGAATCGAAGGCCATGATCCAGCCGTTCTTGAGCTTGATCGGCGTGACGGTCGTTGAAATGACGGCGTTGGAGCCCTGCGCGTCCTGAAGGCCCCGGGTGGAATAGTGGAGGCGAATTTTGCTCTTGTTCAAGGAAAGCAGACTCGCGGACACGATAGAACTGGACTGCGCATCGTAAACAAGAAGGTTTTCGGTCACTTTCGGCAGCTTTGTCGAGGAATCGATTTCGTCAGACGAGAGCCGGCCCATGACAAAACCCTCCGGCTGAATGTCGTCGAAGTCACTTTCCAGGGCGTTCGGACGGATCGCCCTGAGGAAGTCGTTCTTGGCCGCGCGTAGAGAAATCCCACGAACGGAAGTCCCTGTCGACGGCTCGGTGAAAGGCGCAAGAAATAGCCCGGAAGAGACCTTGCTCCGCCCGCTGGACTTGCACCCGACATGGCTTGTGGACGCGAGCAGTCCGCAAAGAACCCAGCAGAGCCCTGTCAGCCCAGGCAAGACAGGCGCCCGACACAAGCGAATACCCATATGGCTCAGCCTTCCGATGTAATTCCTTGACTTACTTGCTTCAATCTTCGGCCCCCCTTCGAAGCAGCTATCGAAATCCATGCTCGAAGGGCAAAAAACCGAGCGCATCTGTGCGCCGTCCAGGCACACTTCAACCTCGGAGCTACTTTCAGACCAGACAACAGTCCGAGGTGAAACGCAAAGACATGAAATCTCTCACGGGAGTTCGGAGAGGAATATATCGCATTCTACAGTCCGGCGAAACCAATTTTCAACGGTGTAGTCTCCTTGAGACTGCACTGGACCGGTTCAAGAGCCACGTGGACGCCGCCATCATGGCTGTGCAATACGAAACGGCATAGCCCATCGTCTCCCCAAGGTAGCCTAATGGCAGGCGAGTATCCGGTCTGTAGAAAGCTTCCCCGATCCAAAAGAGCTGAAAATCCGGGAGCAGCCAACCGAGCGGGAAATCACGCCCCAGGGCGAGCCCGAGCGCGAAGACCGTGAGCGCCGCCGGCAAGGCTCCGCGCCCCAGACACACCGAGAGCAGGACGCACACGGCACCCAGGAGCGCAACGCCCAGAAGGGAAAGCGCGCACGCCTCCAGAAGAACTGGGTCGATCCACACCCCACTGGGCTGGAAGCTCCAGTTGGGGGCAAACAGTACCGGCAGAAGTAGCGCGGCCGTGAAACTGACGCAGCCGGCCTGCAAAGCAGCCCGACCAAAATCCTCCGGCGTCTTCAGGCTCCTGACCAGACCCCGGAGGAGCGCCGTGACGCTCGCCCCGAGGGCTGCAGTGACAGCGGGCCAGTCGACGACCTCGTGGGCGTGCTCGCTCGGGCGAATGCGAGCCGCCAGGAGGAGCGCAATCGTGAAGAGGTAGAGGGCCATGGAAACCGCAGCAAGCACGCCCGCGAGCTTGCCCGTGAGAAAAACCCCAGCTCCCACGGGCTTGGCCAGCAGGGTTTGAGCGGTCGAGAGCTCCAGCTCCCGCCCCACAGTGCTCGATACGCCAAGAGCCACAAGCAAGAGCCCCGAGAGGAAAAGAGTGGAGACGCCGAAGTCCTTGAGCAGGTTCAGATCGTCTCCGAAGCTGAACATGGCGATCGACGGGCTGAGCACATAGGCGAGGAGCGTCGCAACGACGATCACACCATGAACGGGCTGACGGAGGACCTCGGCTGAAGTGACCCGGGCGATGACAAACAGTGGCGTTTTCATGGAGCTTGCGGCCTCCTCGAGCTTGGCGCGATTTGCTCGAGCCTGAAGGGCAGGTCTTCAAGAACGGACAGCGTTTGCGCCCGACGGGTTGCCTTCTCGAGCTCGACCTCCAGGCTCGGGGCGGCACCGGCTCCCCCTGCCGACGTCGACCTTCTCCAGACGAAATGGGCGAGCCGCTTGAGGCCCTCGGCAGGAACCGGCTCCCGGGCCGCATCGAGGAGGAGGGCCGCGTCGAGCAAGTCCTCTACGGCCCGCTCGGGCGTCCTGGCCGATTCCCCCAACGCCCAGCGCAGGACCAGATCGTCCAGGGTCGCTGCGAACGCGCCAAGGCGGCCGCTGTCCTTTGCGAATTGCTCGCGCGCCTCCGACTCTCCGACCCAGATGATCCGAGCTATCACGCTGATCCTGGCCAGCGAGCTCAGGGCCTCGCTGAGTTCGTCCCCCGGGTAAATCGCCGCGCTTGACTGAATGGCCATCTGCGTCGCCTCTTCAAATCCCAGCTCGGGCAGAAAGGCAAAGCCAACACCTTCGGGCGCCTTTACAGGCCGGCCCGAGCCAAGGAGCTGAAACAGGGCTCCGACCTGCGCTTCCTCGAGCCGCCTCCGAAACCAGCCAGCCAGACCCGGCGACTCCTCGAGCCCCTTCCAGGCCCAGTAGAGGGCGTGGGAGGCCGACACGCGAAAGTCGAGAGGCGCCTTCACTCGCTCCTCGATCCGTCCCACGAGGTCTCGATCGAGCTTCCAGTCGCGCCTGCGCTCAAGGCCCACGGCCGACTCGGGGTCGACGTCGAACATCGCTGCAAGTTGTGCGCGGTAAAGTGGGCCTGCGTCGTCGTGATCCAGCCCGATCTTGTGGATAAAGAGGAGAGCCAAGTCGAGGTGAATGGAAGGATGGGACGGGTTGTACAGGAGGGCATCGTCGCGAAGGAGCTCCACACCCTTCAAAATCCATGGAAAACGCTCGGACGGAGGAAAGCCGGGCGGAACGTTGTAGGCGAGATTGCGCGCTTGAAAGGTCCAGACCTCCGGCAGGCGCGGCGCGAGCCCAGTGATGAGGCTTGAGAGGGAGGCCACCTCGAAGTATTCGCCTCTCTCCTGCAGATGTATCGCGCGAAGCCAGAGAAAGTCGATCGCCAACGGGCGCAGCACTCCCAACCCGGCCGAGAGTATGGCCACTTGACGCTCCGCGAGTACACCCCGCGCTCCGGCGGCCTCCGTCTTCAGCACGGACGGCGCGAGCTCGAGCGTATCCCGATCTGTGTGGAGGTCTCGTCTGAGGAAAGCCGAGACCACGAGCCCAAGCGCTGCGAGAAGGAGTATTTTCCAGGCTCGGTCTCGAAACGGCATCGTCACGGCTTGCCGAGCTCCCTCCGTCGCAGGGTGAGCCCGCCGAGGGCGAGGAGGACGGCGGACTCGGCTGCGATCCACGCCGTTTCGACCACGAGCTCGCCGGGCCCGATAACACGCCCCAGCGCCAATCGGTCGAGAGGGTCCAGGCGAGAAAGATCAGGCAGGAAGCTCAGCGCCAGGGCGCCGAACCTTGACGCCCAGCCCGCAACTTGCTCGGAAAGCCCCCCGAGGTGCGAATCGCCCTGAAAGAGCTCGAAGGTCTCCCTCAAGAAGCCCGAGGCGAGCGCAGAGACGTACACGAAAAGTGCGAGGAACACGGCCGTGACGAATCGAAAGAGGCTCGAGGCGAACAGGGCCACCGCAAGGAGCAAGGCCGATCGCGACACGACAAGCCAGAGGGCCGCAACCTCACTGGCGAAGAAGCTGCCCTGCGGCGGAAGCGCGTGGACTCGTTCCGGATTGAGGATAACCGTCACTCCGGAGTCAGCCGCTTCGACGTTGCGCGCTCGCAGTCGAAGCGTGCCGTCCTTGCCGACCACGCTTCCAGGCAGCAGCACCTCGGCAGGGACGCCGTGCGGGACGAGGTTCGAACGCACTTGCATCTCCGCGGAGCCTTCGCCCGCCTCCCACTGAAGACTCACGCGGCCCACCTCCCAGGGCTTCAGTGAGTGGACAACGAAGCGAAGCAGCAGGCCGTCGCGCTCGATCGCGGAGGTCTCCTGCAACCCTCGAAAAACAAAGTCGGCTGCCTCGCCCGGCCTGAGCTGGAGGCTCCGAAGTACCTTGAGGGCACGCTTCTCCAGCTCGGCCCGGCGGACCTCGTGCACGCCCTGACTCTCTGATCGCATCGACTCGACCATGGCTGCCACAAGACCCGGGTCGATCGTCTTTGGCTCGGGCCCGAGCTGGGCTCTGGGCACCAGGAGGCGCCGAATCGAGAGCTGGACCGGATCGGCGACGCGCCCGCCCGGGTCGCGCAGCTCCGCGACCCTCGCCGAAAACATAGTGAAAATCACCATCGACAGCAAGCCGCTGACCAGCAGGAGGCACCCAAAGAGGCCGAGCACGATCTGCCATGGGGCGATCGGCTTCGTCACGAGAGCCTGAATGCGCCGGTTCTCGATGTCCCGGGCCATGCTTGCAGCCACCGTAATCATGAGAAGATTGATGAGAAAGGCCGGCAGACCAATCCCGTAGGTGACGCACAGGTGATAGCGCTCTCGGAGGGAGCCGGTTCCCGTTCGTTCACCGAAGAGCGGCGCGAAGAATGCGATGGCGACAATCAACACTCCAGGAATCCAGGTTCGCCTTCCTCGCATCTCGGCGAGGAGGAGTCTCGCCACCGCGAGCACGGCTCTCATGGCTGGGCCTTCCCCCCAGCCGCAGGCTCATTCTTCGCGGAGGTGACTGTCCGCACGAAAAACTCCTCGAGCCGCGTCGAGGGCATGCCCACTTCGACCTTGAGGTCAGCGCCCTCGCGCTCGTCAAGGAGCGCCCGAACCGCCTCGATGGTGCCCGGCGAGAGCCTCCGCGTGGTGATTTGCGTGCGTTGGTCGTCGGCGAGCAGCCTGTCGACGGCGCCAAACGCCCTCAATTGGCCCTCATGGAGGATCGCAACCTTGTCGCAGACCTCCTCGATATCGGCCAGGAGATGACTTGAGATCAGCACGGTCTTGCCCCGGCGTTTGAGGTCGACAAGCAGATTTTTCACCTCGCGGTTGCCAATCGGGTCAAGGCCGGCCGTCGGCTCATCGAGGATCAAGAGCTCGGGATCGTTGATGAGTGCCTGGGCAAGGCCGATGCGCCTCAACATGCCCTTGGAGAATTCCCCCACAAGCCGGCGACGAGCCCCCTCGAGCCCGACAAGGTGAATGAGCTCGTCGGTGCGCCGGCGGATCACCTGGGTCGGGAGCGCGAAGATGCTGCCGAAGAAGGAGAGCGTCTCCTCCGCGCTCAGATGCGGGTAGAAGTTACTTTCCTCGGGCAAATAGCCGATGCGAGCCTTGAGCTTGACCTCGCGAGGTGAGCCGCCCAGCACCTTCGCGAAGCCCGCCGTCGGGTGAAGAAGCCCGAGAAGGATCTTGATCGTCGTCGACTTTCCCGAGCCGTTGGGGCCCAGGAGGCCAAAGACCTCGCCCGGCTCGACTCCAAGGTCGAGCCCCTTCAAGGCGTGGACGCGGGGTCTTCCCCAAAAGTCTCGAAAGACTTTTCCCAGTCCGCGCGTCTCGACAACCGGCGAAGCCACCGTGTTCTCTCTCTTTCTCCCGCACGCCTGCGGGCAAATCCTTCAAAGACTCGCTCAGGCGTGAATCAAGGCGAAATAGAGCGGTCCCGACAGACTAGCGTTGTAGCTTGCCTCGCTCTCAAAGTCCACGTGCAGGGCCTCGGAGCCCACCAGGGCCTGCCATGCCCGCTTCACGCGATCCTTGTAGCCCTGCGTGCTCCACACGCTTCCCTCCATCGCGAGGAGGTCGGGCTTTCCAGAGTCGCCCCCCAGCCCGAAGCGGCTCCTCTCGGTGACCGCCGAGAGGATGATCGCGGCGTGAAGCGCCGATCTCTCAACGATCGCTCGGGCGACAAGAACCAGCCGCTCGCAATCCTCGGGTGTGAGAAGAACACCCGGAAAGATCCGGGGGATGGCCGAGGTCCCCTCGACCGCCAGGCTCGCCACCTCGGGACCGCGGGGCGCCGGGTGCCCGGGGGCAACCTTGCGCCGGGCCTCAACCAAGTCCAAGTAGAGCGTCGCGGACACTCGGGCCTTCAGAACGTTGCGAAACTGCTGCTCGAAGGCGTTGCCCCCGGACAAGACGTTCTCCTCCATGGGGTAGTCGAGCGTGGGATCGTCGTAGATGGTTAGAGTGGCCTCAAGCGGGATGCTCCCCGTCTCGTAGTTAACGAAGTAGAGCTCCTCATGCTCACCAGGTCCCGGTATCTGGCCTCGCGTGAGTCGCCGAGGCTGATATTTCTCCCCCGATGCACTCACGACACCCTCGGCTCGAACGGCATGGCGCTCGGCCATCGCGAAGTTGGTTCCGGTGCCGTTGATGAAGAGCCCGAGACGCTCGTACGCCCGCAAGTTCCCGGGCCCAAGAAAGTAGTGAAGCGCCATGATCCCATCGTTGGCAACAGTCACCGTACACTTCCAACCCAATCGTCGCTCCAGCGCGCAACCAAGCAATCGGCCGGGATCCTTGCCCGTCAAGTCGGCCGTGAAAGCTGACTGCTCCTTTGTCATGAGCGTCGTGAACGCCGCAACGCCACCAAGAACTCGCTCGGCGGTCCTCACGGCCTTGCTGGCAAAGCCCCAGCTAAGAAGGGTCTCCACCCGCCTCCCGAGCCGATCGGCGTGAGGAGCGAGGTAGGCGGCAATCGCCTCGGCGATCCGCTCGATCATTGCAAGTCCGCTCTGAGTCTCGGCCTGCGTGGGCGTGGCTATCCGCAGCGACTCCTGCACCCGAGCAATCTCGGCGCCCCGGCGTTCCTCGCCATTGCGATCGAGGATGCAGACCTCGCCGTCTTCGAGCCGCAGGAGGGCGTATTCCGTCTTCGTGCCACCGACGGAGACCACGAGATAGTAGCTCGAGCTCTTGAGGGCTCTGAGAGCAGATGGGAACGGAATGCCCGTCCACATCATGGGCGGCGCGTCGGCGCCTGAATCCATGGCTCGCGCGATGCGCTGGACATCACCCCGAACGAGGGCGAGATCCTCGGCCCGGGACAAGTCCTGGATGAACCTGTCCGATCTGAGGTCTGCGTGAAGTTTTTCGATCTCGGGACCCATCTCTTTCACGTGGCGGGTCGACGACTTTCCGGAGCGCTCAGCACTCCAGGCAGATGTCGTCTCCTTCCACGCGGACCGAATAGGTCCGGATCCTGCCCATGCCCGGAGGGAAGCCGACACGGTCGCCCGTTGTGACGTCGTAGGTCCAGGCATGCCAGGGGCAGACAACATGGCAGCCTTGCATCAAACCTTCCGAAAGTGGGCCGCCGCGGTGAGGACAGCACTCCTGAATGGCCGCAAAAGAGCCACCAACGTTGATAACAGCGATCTTCTTGCCCCCGACCTCAACTTTCTTGCCCGTGCCGGCGGGTATTTCACTGACGGAGGCGACCTTCTGAAACTGTGCCATGAGGTTACTTCTTGGTGGGGCCAGACCGACCGAAAAACGCCGTTACACGGCAGTCATTGCGGGGGTACAATTCTTGACGGGTTGAATGTAGCAAGCACCACAAACCTGTCAATCAAACTCCGGATTGGAACGGCCTCTCATGTCAAAAAAGAAGCTCCTTGTTCTCCTGTGGGTCTTGGCAGCGAGCAAGACTCTCACCGCCGCGAACAAGCTCCTCATCGAGCCACAGACGCTCACCGTCAACGACAGGAACGCGGCGATCCCGATCCGGCTGGATAACGACCAGGCCCTCTACGGCTTCTCCCTCTCACTCGCCACGGACGTGACCCAACTGAAGATCGTCAGGCTCGACCTCGAAGGTACAGCGGCGGCCGAAGCAGGCTGGTCGTTCGGCCAGGTGCTCGAAGACGGAGCGCGGATAAGCTGGGGGGTCGTCCTTGACATCTCGGCGCCCTTCGACGTGAGCAAGGTGATTCCGCCCGGCGAGAAGGTCCACGTCGCCAACTTGCGTGTCGACGTGAGTGCCACGGTACCAGCCACATCCATCGTCAACTTCCAGAACTTCGGGGGAGATCCGCCGGCGAGGAATGTACTGGTGAAGACCGATGGCCAGACGGCGGCGTTCACGACACAGGCCGGCGAAATCACCATCCAGGCCCCGCCGCCAGAACAGTTCCGCAGAGGTGACGCTGACATTGACACAAAACTTGCGCTTACTGACGCGATCCGCATCCTCGGCTTCCTCTTCCTCGGATCCGGAGAACTCTTGTGTCTCGAGGCTGCGGATGCCGACGACAGCGGCAAGATCAATTTGACTGACGCCGTCAGCATACTCTTTTTCCTCTTTCAGGGCGGCCCCCGTCCCGCGAGCCCCGGCCCTCCGCCCGGCCCTTGCGGCGTCGACCCTGTCGACTCCCCCGCCAAGCTCGGCTGCGAATCGTACAACTGCTAGCCCACCCGCATCAGAGCCCACGCCAGAGCGGCGCGAGCATCTCGAAGAAGATCAGCAAGATGATGATGAGCTCGAGCAAGTGGCTCGTGTAGACGTGGGATTCATTCCACAGCACCTCGGCCATTTGAGTGAGCAGGTCCTGCTTGCGGTTCACTCCGGCGAGCCAGGTTGAAACGCGGAAGCATGCGAGTGCGGCAGTGTAGACTCGGGCGAGGTAGCTGTCGGCGATCACCTTGAGTGAGTTGTCCACTCGCTCCACAAACTCAACAGTCTCCAGGAGGCGTCGGTTGAGCTGACGACTCAACCGGCGATAGCGGCCACCCAGCTTCCAGTAGACAGGCTCCCTGCGTTTTGCCAGGATCGAGTAGAGGCTCTCCATCTCCCTGTCGACGAGGTCGTCGTAAAAACGAAACTCAAGGAGCTGCGCCGTGGCGAACTCGAGAATGTCGGGTATGTCTCGCAAGCCCTGTGGCTCGATCACCACCGCCGTATTCCAGTCGATCACACAGAGATCGTTCACGGTGTAGGAAAAGCGGTGTTGCGTGGCGTCTTGCACCTCTTCAGCGCTCAGCTCGACGCCGCCCGCCTCGGCCAGAAGGATCTTCGCGACCCGGGGATCCGTTCCAAAGGTCTCCGCCGCTGCTGAACCCAGGATCTGACGGGAGATAAGGACAGCGTAAGTCTCGACACCGTGCCAGGTGTGAGGAGAATCGAGCGCCGGCCCGAGCCGTTCACAGAGTCTGTCGGCGTCCGCGCGGGCCACCACCTCGAGGTCCTTCGAGCCCTCCAAATCGTGAACGAGTTGCGTGGCCTGATGGGAGTCGGCGTCGGGCGGCAGCTCCAGCTCGAAGCGAATGCTCAAGGCCCCGAAGCTGAAGAGCCTCGCGAAAGCGTCCACGGAGTAGGACTTTCCGCTCGAACCCTTCACCTCCCGGGCGCCCAGGTGCACCGTGAGCGGGGCCCGGGGAATCTCGAGGTACTCGCTTCGCTCGCGGGAAAGCTTGAGGCGAATGGCCGCGCCTGCCAGGAGACCCTGGGCCAGATCGAGGTCAATGTCATCCGCCACGTCAAAGAGACGGTACGCGAGAATCGTGGCCTCCTGAAAGCGGAGAGGCTCGTTTGGGAGATTGTTGCTGGTCATGGCGAGCGCCATTTTGTATCCTGATCTTCTGAAAAGAAGGTGCTTTCCGGACCGCTTTGGCCACGGAAGGCGCGGAGGTGGAAGACAACTCCTGGAGGAAAAGCATGAAATACCCTGCGTGGTTGACTGCGGGCGCCGTGGGCATCGCCTGGGCGTCGGTGAGAGGCTTGGTCTGTGCGCAGGCGCCCCTCGAGGCGCCGCGCGAGGTAGAGGTCTGCCAGATCGGTTACGGCTCGCAAAGCGCCGTGATCGTCTCGTGGACGAACGCGGAGAGCTATGAAAAAGTCGAGCTCTCACTCGATGACCAGCCCGCGCCGGGCACCGTGGACGGGACGTTTAGCTCGGGGCGCGTGCAAGCCTCCACGGGCCGGCACCTCTTCGGGGTGCGAGGTCTCGTGGGCGCTCGACGCTCAGCGTGGTCAACGGCGGAGTTCACGTTGCTCGCCGAGAGCCCTGTGAAGAGCCTCTCCTGCGAGCTGATCCCGGGCGGCGGGGGCAAACTCCGACTCACCTGGGAGCTTGGCCCGGACGCGTGGAGCTCCGGTCGCCTCGCGGTGGCGGGCGAGGGTGGCGGCCTCGACATCCCGCAAGGGGCCTTGTCGGCGGAGATCGCACTCTCGCCGCCCTCCGACGGCAATACAGGCTCTCTCCGTGTGGCCAGGGTCCAGTTCAAGAACGCCCAGAACTATTTCTCGGAGCCGCTGACCCCGATCTGTCCGCTGCGCGGGCCACTCTTTCTGCGTGGAGACTGCGACTTGAACGGCAAGATCAACATCACGGACCCCATCGCGCTCTTGAACCACCTCTTCCTCGGGGGTCGAAGGTGGTCTTGCGACGACGCTTGCGATTCGAACGACGACAGCCGCATCGACCTCTCCGACCCCATCAGCACACTTTCCTACCTTTTCCAGGGTGGAGACCCGCTTCCGCTCCCCGGCCCCCGCAACTGCGGAAGCGACCCGAGCGAGGACTTCCTCGGCGGCAAGTGCTCCTGCGCAGCGCCATGATGCTCCGCGGCTGGGCTACCGGGGCCAACCGCTAGGGCGACGATCACGAGACTGGGCCCCCGCAATTTTGCGGGAGCCCAGGGATCACTCCACCTCGCATCAATCCCCACACCTGCCCGCCCTGACGCCTTCGAGGCGGCTCAACGGCCTCCAAAAAATACTGTCACGTTGCGAGTCTGACGATTTGCGGTCGCCACATCGGCCTCCCCGTCGCCGTCCAGATCAACGGCAAGGACCGCAACCGGGGCCAACATCTGTGGCATCGAAAATCGGCTCGATCGATCTTCGGAAAATGCGCTCCTGTCCGTCTGCGGGTAGACCTTCACGAACGACCCGCGCTGGCTCGAGAAGGAGACGGCCAGATCGCGCTTGCCGTCTCCGTTCAGGTCATCTGCGGCAATGCCCGTGGGCTGAACGCCCCTTGTGGCGGGCAAGTCCGAGGACTCGAGCGTGCCGCTGGTGGCCTGAAGGAAAATCGAGGCGGCTGATTCGCCAAGGTTGGCGCATGCGATGTCGAGTGTCCCGTTTCCATCGAGATCCTCCATGATGAGGACCACGGGCTTGTTCCCCCGTCCCACCGGGAGCTCGACAGGATCGAGAAACGTCCCCCGGGCCTCCGCCTGGAGAAATACGAGCAAGTTCGACGATTCATGGTTCGCGGTAACGACGTCCACTCGCCCGTCGGAGTCGAGGTCTCCGACAGCCACAAAGATTGGACCGGCCATTCTCGGCGCGCCTGTTTCGCCGTTCACTCGCAGACTTGCGGCCACAACAAAGGCTCCGTCGCTTCCCTGGCGAAACCATTTCGCATCGTCCGAGAATCTCGCGGCGGCGATGATGTCGAGCTTGCCGTCCCCGTCCAGGTCGGTGAGCACGACCGAGTGCGGACCCTGGAATCCGTCGGCCTTTATCTCTGTGGCGAGGAAATCGCCCCGCGAGTCCTGCACGAGCGCCAGGAGGTCATTTGAATCGACGTTGGCGGAGACAATGTCGGCCCGGCCGTCGCCACTGAAGTCACCAACGACCGCGGCCACGGGCCCACGGCGCTGCTCGGCCTCCCCGCTCTGAACAGGCGGCAGGGCAAGGCTCAGGGCGGCAAAGGCGCCAGCGCTGCCTTGCTCGAGAAGCGTGAGCGTATCAGCCTCCCGGTTCGCAGCCACCAGGTCGATCCTGAGGTCGCTGTTCCAGTCGAAGGCGGCAAGCGAAGCCGGCGCGGGGATCTTTTGCGACGCCGCCAGGGTCTCTGCCCTGCGACGGAAAACCCCCACGGCCCCCTGACGGTAAATCACGACGACGCGCGAACCGTCATTGGCCGAAGCAATGTCGAGACGTCCATCGCCGTCGAAGTCGGCGAGCGCGACGGCACGAGGAGACTCATTGATTTCGGCCACTCTTGGCCGCTCGAGGGAGTCGGCCGAATACTCCCCCCTGGGGTTACCAAGAAATAGACGGACACTGCCGCCGAGCTGGCTCGCCGGGTCGCCTGGGTCCGCGATCACGAAATCGGCCATGCCGTTCTGGTCAACGTCCCCCTCGACGATGCCAAGGGGGCCCCTGAGCTCCGCTGACACCAGGGGCGCGGAGAGGCTGAAGCTCGCCCCCCCGCCCTGCTCCCGACTCGCGACACGCACTGCGCGTCCGGCGAGATCCGTGGCGATCAGCTCAGACTCGCCGTTGTTGTTGAGATCGGCCACGGTAACAGAGCGCAGATCGCTTCCGGGGGCATCGACGCGGAAATAGCGGAATTCCAGGGCTGGGCCCGTGAAGCCAAGCGAGTAGATCGCAAGAAAGCCGCTGCCAGCAGTCACCATATCGACGCCAGAGTTGTCGGTCACCCTTGCCGCCACAATGGCATGAGGTTCACACTGTTCGAATCCTGGAGCACGCACGAGCTATAACCCGCCTGAAGCCCGCTGCAGCCCGACGGACCGCCACCGCGAAAGAAGACGCGCACACCACGGTCCTCCCCCTCGGCCTCCGCCACGGCAAGGTCGACATCGCCATCGGCGTCGAAATCGGCCGAAGTGATCGCCACGGGCCGCTTGAGGGCGCCGCTGGCGCTGAGCACGGCTCGGTTCGAGATGAAATCCAGGTCGGGCTCCTGGTACATGATGAGAATCTTGCCGCTCTTCTGGTCGGAGATGGCCATGTCGACGTCACCATCGCCGTCGAGATCTCTCGCGACGAGCCCGGAAGGGTCCTTGAGGCGGCTGTCGCTCAAGCGCTGCGTGTCAAAAACCCCTGGCGACTTCTGAAGCAGGACGAGCACGACGTTCGAGGAGCGAGCCACGACGACCGTGTCCACGCGACCGTCGGAGTCAACGTCCAGAGCGGCCAGCGCGACGGGGTCGTCGAGAGGCGCCAGCGGGGTCACCATCGAATCGTCCACTCCGAAGGGCCCGTGAAGCGGCTTCGAGCCGCCACTTGCGAACGGAAGTCCACGACTCCCTGGCACGATTCCGGGTGCTTCGGAGCCGGGACGTGCGGCGCAGCCCGCTGCCTCGGCAGAGACACGGTCGAAGGGCGTCACCCGAAAGCGGATCGCCCCGCCGCCCGGCAACATCGTACTGGAGCGCCAGATCAAGTGGCGACGTAGGCCGGACGCGCTCGAAGCAAGGCGCAGGCTCGCGTCGGAGCCGCCGAGGTCAATCTGGAGTCGCGATCCGGCAGCCGGAGCGGGGTCGAACGGCTCTTCCAGCTTGATGACGCCCCGATCGGCAGTGTAACCACAGATCGTGCGCACCTGCGAGAGGCCCCCATTGGCCGGCAGCAGCGTCACTCGCCGTCCGATGAGCGGACTCGACCCATCGGCCGATCCATCAGCTGATGGGGACAGCCCGCGCAGCTCGCCCTGAGCCTTGATCCACGAGGCGAGGACCTCGTCTGGAACCAGCGGTTCGGGCAAGCTCGAGAGCTCGACCGGACCTTCAAGGATGTCGGAGGCGAAGTCGGCGATATGCAATCGCCCTCGAGCCTCCTCGTCCCGAAGGAGCGTCTGCCGCGCGCCCGTATCTGTATCGAGGGATGGATCCAGCGCCAGGAATTCTTCGCCCTCGGCCGCCCACTGGACAATGGCATCGACGGGGTTGCCCTCGACGTCTTGTACCCGGAGGGGCACCGCAATATTTCCGCGTTGGTCCGGGTCGGTGAGAAATTCACTCTCCAGGATCTCCACCTCGGGAGCGTGGTTGTTGTTGAGCGCGAAGACGTGCTCGATCGACTCGCCCGTCTTGCCTTCGACACCTTCGATGCGATCGAGCGGCGTCAACTTCAAGACAACGACACGATCAAACGCACCAGCATCTGCGGGAGCGCCCCACGAGATCGCGTGTCCCTCGCCTTCAGGTTTCGACGGGATCGCGAGGTGGCCGCTCAGCGATCTGGAGGGCTGGAAGAGCCGAGTTCCGTTCCCGTCCTCCTCGGTTGCGAACTCGACCACGACGTCCACGGGGTCCTCGCTGGAATCAGCCACCAGTACGCCGATCGCAACATCTTCCCCCTCTCTCTGGCTCACGGTGAGCCCGCTGAGCGTTGGAGCGTCATTTCCGACGCTCACCTCGACCACGAGAGGGCCCTCGATGTCTCCAGTGAACTGGAGCAGCACCTTCTGGAACGAGTCGCCCCCCAGGTCGTGCACCGCATTCCACGGGATACGGTGAGTCATTCCCCCGGTCGAGGTCCGAAGTTTCGTGATGAGTCCAGGCGACTTGATCACGGCTCCGGGTGGGGCGCTGATGGCCGCCGGCTGAAATACGCCCCCGGCCGTGGCGAAGTCCACACTCAATTTCGCCGGGAGCTCGGACGAGTCTCGCAGGTGGATCACGATCACCGACTCCGCCGGACGTAATCGGCCCTTCTCAAGCGCCACAAACTCCACGGTCGCAAGCGTGTCAGCATCCCTTTTTTTCTTGTGGCCGCCGTCGTCGTCGCTCAGAAGCACGCCGAGCAGCACACCCAGGCCAGCATTGCAGCCCTCGAGGAGCAAGCCTCCCGCCATGCAGATCAGAACCAAAGTCTTTCTCATGTTTCTCTTCACCTCTTCTCGCAGGGCATTTCATCACTTCCGGTAGACCATGGTCCGCGAGACCGTCAAGCCATCGTCTCGCTGCACACGGATCTTCAAAATGTTGTCGCCGGCAGCGATCGGAATCGGGTCGGGGAGATCGAGTGGAACGTAGCCGTCTTCTCCCTCGAGCGCGCTCAATCGTCTGGCGAAGGCCTCGACCTCGGTCCGCGGCATCACCCAGCGGAACTTCTCGACGCCGGCGACAAAACGGTGCAAGTCGAGCGCAGTGACTCGAGCCGGACCGCGGTTCGCAATACCGAGCCGCAAGGAAATCGCCTCGGCGTCGACTGGATTCAACGGGTCAGGGCTCAGGAATCCAACGCTGACCGGGGAGATACTCTCCGACTCGATCAACTGTGCATGCAACGCAGATGAAAACTGGTCATTCAATTCACCGGTCAAGTCGTCCGTGAGCTCCCGGCTCACACGTTCCGGATCGCCGGGATTCATGACGACGGGCGGAACCACGATGGTCGCAACGTAATCGAGCGGTCGATCGAAGGGATGCGAGCGGTCCCACAGGCTCAAGTTTTGATAGGGCGCATCGAAGCTTTGCTTCCACACAGTCTCCGGCGCTGATCGCTCGCCGCGGCCCCCTGGGTGCAGGTCCACCACCTCAACCTTGAGCCTCGAGAGTGTGCTGAACTTGAGCGAAGGCACGAACCAGGCCGGGATGCCCCCGAAGAGCCACGCGCCGATCTCGAGCGCCCCCCAGCCCGGAGACCAGGCTTGATGCGTGTACTCGGGTCTCGTCTCAAAGCCTACAGCGACCAGGAGGTCCGCCTCGGCGCTCCGAGCAATCTTGAGCGCGTCCGCACGGTTCGACGCCTCCAGCACCCGGGCGAGGGTCACTGTGCCCGATTCAGTCGAAAGCGCGCGGGCGACACTCCTGGCAAGAGCCTGCGCGTCCAGCCCGTACTGGATTTTCATCTCCCTGGGGGCAGGTGGAGGCGCCGGGCTGGCGGCCTCCGTACCCGGGACCGGATCGCCCGCGATGAATCCAAGCGCTTCGCGATCCACGAAAACACAGACATGGTAAGGAAGCGGACCTCGTGCGAAGGACTCCTGGGCACTCGGTACACCCGAGCAGCCCAAGGCGGCAAGAAGTCCCGCCAATACAACAGCTCCCGACAAGACACATCGCCCGATTCTACGATTCAGATGCATCGCGGCGTTCTCCTCCTTCTACGCCGAAAGCGACTGGGTTTCCGCCTCGAAGCGGCCGGCTCACCCGGGAGCCGTGAAGCGCATGGACCCAGGCCGTTCGGACCTCTCGCTGCGCTCCCTATCTCTCTCTTCACATTCTCTCTTCACATTTCCGGATCTCGTCGACCCAGATTCTCTTCAAGAGCGCAGTCGTCCAAAACTTGCACATGGACCGGAAAAGAAGAGCAAGGGGGAAGGACCGAAAAAGTTGGGGCCGGCAACCCCGCAAGGGAAATGCCAAGCTCTGCGAACCTCTGCACTCCCGCCTCTCGAAGGTGCCGCCCAACTCAAAGAAGCCTTTTGAACAAGTCGCCGCGGGCGAGGCTTGCGCCCGCGGCTCCCGGCGCAGATGATCTACTCGCCCATGGACGGTACCCGACCCCGAAGCCGCTCCTTGCCCCTCCCGGCGGCGCTCCTGTCGATCGCTCTGGCCCATGTGGCCGTGCAATCGCACGTCATCACCGCCATGCTTTGCCCGGCCCGGGATGGTGCACGATACGTCAAGTACGCGCTCAGGCTCGAGGAGGAGAGGGAGCCCCTTGCTGTTCTCCGCTCGTCCGACGACCACCCGGGCTACCCCCTCTTGCTCCACGGGGCGTTTCGCGCCGCCAAAACGCTGGGAATTGAATCGCCGGCGAACCGCATCCGAGTCGCGCAGCTCGTCACGTCGGCCTCGGGCCTTCTCCTCGCCTTCGCCTCCTACTTCGCATGCCGCCGCCTGTGGGGTGGGCTGGCCGCCTGGGTGGCAACCTTCTCGCTCGTGACGTTGGCGCGTCCCGCTCAGACGTTCGCCGATGTGCTGTCGGATGCACCCCATGCACTCTTTTGGACCGTCTCGCTCCTGTGCGCGCTGCGAGGTCTCGAGCGGGGGCGCGCCCGCTGGTTCGCGCTGGCCGGACTCGCGAGCACCCTCGCCTACTGGGTGCGGGTCGATGCGGTGGCGCTGGGCGCCGCGGTCCTGGGAGCCTGTGGGCTCCTCGTCGCTCGGCGACGAATGCCGGTGGGGCTTGCCCTTCGTTCCCTCGCCGCCTTCGGCTCCGTCTTCGCGGTCGGACTTGCGGGGTTTTACCTGGCGTGCCATCGGCTGAGCACAAAGCCGGTCGCGCTCAAGATCCTCCTTGGGGACGCGGCTCAGGGCGTTGAGTGGCCGTTTCTTGCGGTGAGCGAGCCCCTCGCTCTCTGGCGCCCCCTCCTGGCGATCGGGCACTACGTGAACGACCTCGGTCAGGAAGTGCAGTTCGTGCACCTCGCGACGGCCGGCGTCTCGCTGCTATTCTGGCTGCGCCAAAAACAATGGCGCGGGCTCGGCCACGGCGCCATCTTCGCTGCCATTCTCTTTGGCACCTATTCGGCTCTGATCCTGGCCGTCAATGTACGCTACGGTTATCTCGCGGGACGCTATTTTCTCGCCCTGGTTCCGCTCCTGGCGGGCTTTGGCGCTCACGGAATCCTGCGCGCGTTTCCACGCCGTTCAAGATCCGTGGCATTGGCCCTCGTGCTCGCCTCGCTCGCGGCGTCGGCCCCTTCCGTCCTCAAACGGCGGATTCATGAGCCGATGCATGGCAAACTGGAGGCAGGACGATGGCTCGCCGAGCGGATCCAGCCAGGGGATACAGTATTTGATCGCTACTTCTTCCCGTCCTATCTGGCCGGCATTCGGGGGAGCGCAACAAGCTCCGCTGCGCCCCCGGAAGGCCCGGCCGGCCACTTTCTCATCGTGGATCAAGCCGACCTCACGCGCCACCCTGCTCTCGAGCGCCTCCTGGCGGAGGGGAAGGCCACCCGGGTCGTATCGTTCTCTCGCAGGCCGACCGGTCGAGAGGGGGAGGTCGGCGTCTACAAGGTCGCACGGTAAGACTCCACAATCTTTCCACGGAGGATGGCAAAAAGAAGCGGCGCCCTCCGGGGGGGGAGGACGCCGCTTGCGAGCTTCAAGGTTCTACAGTGAACCGATCAGCACTTCGTGTAGCTCAGGCAGCCGAGGTCCCCGGCTGCATCGTTGGGCGTTGGGTCCACGCCGCAGGAGTTACCGGGTCCAGGGGGGCCTGGAGGCGCCGGGGGTGCATTCCCCAGGAAGAGGAAGCCGAGCACCCGAACCGCATCGGTCAGCTCCAGCTTGCCGTTGTCATCCGCGTCGCCTGCATCAACGCAGGTGGGAGGCTGATTACCAAGGAACAGGAAGCCAAGAATTCGAACCGCATCGGTCAACTCCAGCTTGCCATTGTCATCCGCGTCGCCGCGGAAGAAACGC
>SXIK01000229.1 GCA_005772855.1 Planctomycetia bacterium
ACAGGAGCGCTTCATGGAGCGGGCCTCGGCGACGCGGTGGCGCTCATGACCGACGGTCGCTTCTCCGGCGCCATGCATGGCTTCATGGTCGGCCACATCGCTCCCGAGGCGGCGGATGGCGGCCCACTTGCGGCCCTGAAGAACGGCGACACCATCGTAATCGATGTGGCGAGCCGCAAACTCAACGTCGGTCTTTCGGTCGCGGAGCTCAAGAAGCGTCTCAAGGCCTGGAAACCACCGAAGCCGCGATACCGGACCGGCGTCCTGGCGAAGTATGGCCGGCACGTATCTTCGGCCTCGGAGGGTGCCGTGGTCGGCTAACGGACACGGCTTCTTTGTGCGGACGGAAATCTTTACTTGACGTCGCCACACCCTGGGAAGTATCTTTTGTCATTGAAAGAAGTGCTTGGTGAGGGTCACCCTGACGGATAGCGCTAAACAAGCACCTGCGCGTGTCCCTGTGGCTTGCTCTTCCGGAGAGCTTGTAGTAACTGCAAGGAACGATGCGCAGAGGGCGAGCCAGCTCGCCTCGATAAGTTGCCGATGAAGTTGATGAAAACTTGATGAATTCGGTGCGTCGTTGAGGGATTCTTGGCCTAGTTCTTTTGCTTCCTTCAAGCTCCAAGGCAGGGTGTGTAGACGGGGTCTGAAGAGGAGCAGCCAAGCCAACAACCAGGCTAAACGTCCTGAGTAACCTCCGAGGAACATTCCGGGGGATACAGGCGAGTAGCTGTTTGGAGCACGGGTGTCCGGCCAAGAGAAGAATTGGCGGGATTCGCCCCAAGACAAAATTTATTCGTTTGTCGTAAAAAAACGCTCTCTAAGTGTTGATCGGGACGTCGAAGGTATTGAGCAGCTTTGTGCAATGCTCGGCTTCGTCCCCTCACTCCAGTCATTAATCATTGGCGTGCAGACGATCGAAAGCAGCGCTCCACCGTCCAGCGTGGACCCGTTGAGCGCCCTTTGGGTTGCAGGCCCTACCCGGGACAACTGATTTGGCTACACGTGGAAACGAACGGTCATCTCGCCGCATTGCGGCGGGAAGCAAGGCCGCTCCGGCAACCAAGCCGAAGAAAAGCAGTACGAAAAGCAAGAAAAGTGCTGAAAAGCCAAAAAAGAAGGACTCTGCGGCTCCGATAGCCCATCCCGAAGCCGGTGCTACTTCGTCCCCGGGACAGGGGACCCGGGCGCGAAAGACTGGGACCACGGCCCTGATACCGTCCGAGCTAGCCAGCCGTGCGCAAGCCGATTCGCCGAATGCGGCCTCAGGAGACAAGGCTCAAGCACCCCGCAGCCGTGGAGTCACGGGCCGCAAGAAGCAGGATCCCGGCCAGCAGGCCTCGTCCTTGCCTCCAGCTCCAGCCGTTTCAGGCGACTTTGCGTCGCGAAAGGCGGCTGCTTCCGACGCCAGAAACGGCGCTCAGTACCAACAGACGGAGCTCCCCTTCGCCTCGGAACCCTCCAAAGCCTCCAAACCCGCGGCAACGAGCACTTCTCAAGCGACGCGGCTTGCACCCAAGGCACCCGATTCTGCCCCAAGAAATGCCGATCGCGAGCCTGAGCGCTTCAACGAGTCCGCGCTCAGCCCTGCGTCGGAGCCCGGGGTGCCAACCGAAAGTCCAGAGGACTTACCCCACCGCAAGAAGCAACGTCCGTTCCCTCCCGCCCCGCCCCGCGGCCAGGAGCGGTTTCGGGAACGCAGAAGAGCCCGCAGCACGCGTCCCCCCCAGGCGCCTCACGGTGACAGATTACTGAATCTACCCACCGAGAAATACTGGGATCCGTCGGAGCTGCTCGGGCCGCCGCCAACACACGAGGAGCCCCCGCTGCCGTCCCTCGGCCTGCCTCCGGCGGGCGCGGCCTCGATGTCGATGGATATCGCGCCCGATAATCTTTCCAGTCGAAGGGGATTGTCTGGCCCCGGAACGTATAGCAGAGCCGACGAGACGGACTTGAGCGAGGCGCGAGAGGAGCGATGGTCCCCCGGCATGCCGGACAGCGACCCGCCAGCCATGCGCGGCCAACGACAGCGGCTGCCCGAAATAGTGGAAAAGGAAACCACTGCTTACGACCCATTGCCGCCGGTGTATCAGCCCGATGAACTGGAATCGCTTTACGCGCCGCCTCTTCCTGCCGACTCCCCTCACCAGGAGGACGATACCCTCTATCCTCGTTTCCCCGAGGAAATTCAGCACAAGACGGTGGCTCGACGCAATGTTCCGATCCCCCGACAAGGCGATGACCGCCACCCCCGATCCCTCAGAGCGGGTCGACGCGGAAGAGAGGAGCGCCCACCTCGGGAGCGATACCCCCAGATCCCGGTGGGGCCTGCAGGTCTTACTTATCTCATCGACGGCACGAGCCACATCGGGGCCGTGGGCACACTTCGGATCTTCTACCGCCTTCCGACCCACGACGGCCGGCATGGCGCCGCCGTCCAGCCTGTGTTGATCGACCGCCAGCTTCCACGCCGCTCTCGAGATCCCATCGACCACCAGATCTCAAGCGCTCTCTTGCGCCTACCCCGGCAGCATCATCCAAGGCATGGGAAGCAGACGAAGTCCTGGCAAGGGAAGCAAGGCCGGCGACAAGGCCGACCCGACCCGTTCGCCATCACGATTCCCGAGAAGGCCTGGCGTACTATCTTGCCGTGGCTGTTCGAGACAGGACGGGGCTACGTCTTCCCCGAGGAGGGCAAGGAGGCTGCTCCCCTCACTCGCGACGGAGGTCCCCCTCTCGAGTTCAACCTTCTCATTGAGCGAATTCCCAAACGCGGCGACTACCACCTGACCTCCCGCTTTGTCCGCGCGGGAAAGACCCTCCTTTACAAATCGCAGGTTCTTCTGATCACCGAGGGCGAATCGGGCTTCTTGATTCGTCGCTCGGGGCGTATGAGCGTCGTTAACTTCGCGGGCGGGGCCTCCTGGCTGCGAGCACTGCGACGTGGGCGATTCCGCCACGTGCCTCGAAAGAAGATCCCCACCCTACTCAGGATTTTCGAACGTTCCACAACGCTGCCGCCAATCCACTTCCCGGGACAGCTCAAGATCGCAAGAATCGAGGGCCTCGCCCCGAGGCCAGAGCTGAAGCTCGAGAGCGGTCCACAGGAGGTAGCCGCCGAGGTGGCGTTCCGCTACGGCGAAGACCTCGTCCGGGCCGCACGCCCCGGAAGCCGCTTCTTCTCCATGCGGAATCGCAGGTTAATCGTTCGGAATCTCGATGCGGAGGCTGCACACGCGATCAACCTGCTCAAGCAAGGCTTCCTGTACGACCCAAAGACGCATCTCTTCTCGCTCTCCGCAGACCGACTTGCCTCGGCGGCTCCCGAGCTCTTTGAGCTCGGCTGGACGCTCCACGGAAAGAAGATGCCCTTCCGTCCGCCGACGGACCTGGAGGTCAGCGTGGAGACGGGCCCGGACTACATCGACGTCAGCGTGATCGTCCACTTCGGAGACCAGACGGTCGACCTCGTCGCGCTCCTCGACGCCATGAAGCAGGGCAACCGCATGATTCCGCTCCAACAGGGCACCGTCGGCGTTCTACCGGGGGAGTGGCTCGAGAAGAACGCAGCCTGGATGGAGCTCGGTCAACTGCAGGACGGCAAGCTCAGGTTCCGTCGCACACAGTCGGCCATCATTGACGCGTTGGTCGCAGAGAAGATCCAGGCTCGGCTCGACGCCGGCTTCAGGGCCGAAAAAGACAAGCTCGCGACGTTTGAAGGCATCAAGGAATGCGATCCGTCGCCCGACTTCAAGGGCGAGCTGCGTAAATACCAGCGCTTCGGGCTCGGTTGGCTACGTTTCCTCGACACGATGGCCTGGGGTGGCTGCTTGGCCGACGACATGGGTCTCGGCAAGACCGTCCAGACGCTGGCGCTCCTGGACCTCTACAAGCACGAGAATAAGCCCGGAACCACGCTGATCATCACGCCGAAATCGCTCATCTTCAACTGGATGAGAGAGGCCAAGCGCTTCACGCCAAAACTCAAGGTGCTCAGCTACACCGGCCTCCGGCGTTCGAGCGCCTTCGACAATCTCGCCGACTATGACATCGTCCTGACGACCTACGGTACGATGCGGCGCGACGCCGAAAAGCTTGCGCAGTTCCGCTTCCACTACCTGATCCTCGACGAGGCTCAGGCCATCAAGAACACGGACTCACAGAACGCCAAGGCAGCTCTTATCCTCCGGGGTGATCGCCGGTTGATTCTGAGCGGCACGCCGGTCGAGAACCACCTCGGCGAGCTCTGGTCACTCTTCGATTTCATCAACCCCGGCATGCTGGGGTCGTATGCAACGTTCAAACGCAGGTTCGCGCCTCCCGCCAGAGCGAACGGCGAGAGGGGACCCGAACCGAGCAGCCTGGCATTCCTCCGTCGAACTCTCCGACCCTTCATCCTCCGTCGCAAGAAGGAGGAAGTCACACCCGATTTGCCGCCAAAGTTCGAGGAGACCATCTTCTGCGAGATGGAGCCTGACCAGAAACAGGTCTACCAGGAAGTCAAGGAGCGCTGCCGAAACTCGGTGCTTGCCCTGGTCAAGGCAAAGGGCATCGCACGTTCGAAACTACACATCCTCGAAGCACTGCTCCGCCTTCGCCAGGCAGCGTGTCACCCCGCGCTCATATCGCCGCAACATGCCAGCTTGGCGTCCGGAAAGATCAGCGCCGTACTCACCATGCTCGACGAGCTCGAGGACGAGGGCCACAAAGTTCTCATCTTCTCACAATTTACGTCGCTTCTGGCGATCGTCCGCAAGGAGATGGATGCGATGGGCAAGGTCTACGAGTACCTCGACGGCCAGACCCGCGACCGCGAGGCTCGCGTCGACCGTTTCCAGACCGATCCAAAATGTCGGTTCTTCCTGATCAGCCT
>SXIK01000230.1 GCA_005772855.1 Planctomycetia bacterium
ACGCCGGGCGGGCCGACGAGGCAGAGGATGGGGCTCTTGCCATCGGGCTTCAGCTTGCGTACGGCCAGGAATTCGAGAATGCGCTTCTTCACCTTCTCGAGGCCATAGTGGTCTTCCTCGAGGATCGCCCGGGCCCCGCGGACGTCGATGGAGTCCTCCGTCATGACTGCCCAGGGCAGATCGATGATCCAGTCGAGGTAGGTGCGGATCATCGCGTATTCCGCCGCCGCCTCCGGCATTCGCTCGAGCCGGGTGAGCTCTTTGCGCACTTCCTTTTCCACATCCGGCGGCATCCGTGCCTTCGTGATGGCTCCGTCAAGCTCCTTGAGCTCCACCGCCTTGCCGCTGCCCTCCTCACCCAGCTCCTTCTGGATCGTCTTGAGCTGCTCCCTGAGGTAGTATTCGCGCTGAGATTTTTCAAGCGAACCCTTGGTCTGTTGGCTGATCTCCTTGGTGAGTCGCAAGACCTCGAGCCTGTGCTCGAGCTTGGCAGAGACCTTGTCCAGGCGGGCACGCACCTCGAAAGTCTCGAGGATCTCCTGCTTCTCCTCTGCTGACAGGTCCATGTAAGTGGTCACCATGTCAGCGAGTTGCGAGGGAGCGTCCACTGCCTGAATTGCAGCGTCCAGATCCGGCGGGGCCTGCGGTAGGAGTTGCATGGCCTCCTGGGCCTGTCTTTTCAGGTTGAGGAATCGGGCCTCGATCTCCTTGTCCTTGAGACCTGCATTGCTCTCCTCGAAGATCTCAACGCGGGCCACGATATTCGGCTCTCGCTCAAGGAACTCCAGGACCCGGAAGCGGGCCTGGCCCTGGCAGATCACGTGGTGGCCGCCATCGGCGGAAGGAATGTACTTGAGCACTGCAGCCATGGTGCCCACTTGAAACAGTTCCTCGGGGGTCGGGGCTTCGAGCTCGGGTTTTCGCTGAAGCAGCAGCCCGATGGACTTCTCTTCCCTCAGGACGGATTGAATCGCTTCGACGGACCGCCTCCGGCCGACGCGCAAGGGCAGAATCACTCCTGGAAAGAGAACCATGCTGCGGACGCAAAGGATGACGAGAGTTTGCGTGTTCCCGGGCTCAAGCTTCACGGAACCTTGAGCTTCCGGGCGCTCTGGCGGCTGGCCAGAAGCAGACTTGGGATCTTCAGGAGTCATGAGCTCTTACCCCCGTCGCTTCAAGGTCAAGAGTAGGCAACCGTTACGCAACTCACTCGAGCACAGCTCCATCTGTCCGCGGGGCAGTTCAATACGGCGCTCAAACTGACCCGAAGGTATCTCCAGGCGCTGAACGTTGGCGTGTCGGCACTCGGGAGGCAGGGAACGTTCCCCACGGATACCAAGGATTTCTCCATCGACGATAATCTCTAACTTCTCGGGCTCAACGCCGGGAAGGGCCACAAGAATCCAGATTTCCGCGTCGGTGGTGAAGATGTCGACCGGTGGTTCCCAGGTTGGGCGAAGCGATCGAGAGCGCCTCAGCTCGAAGAACTGGCGCTGTAGCTTTTCAGCGCGTTCAAGCATTTCGCGGGCGCGAGCCCACATCCAGGAGTCGGGGTCTTGGCTGGCCATGCGTGCAGTTTCAGGCGAGCATGATAAGGCAGCACCTCTCGATTGCACGTGAATCATCGGCCAGGACCGACCGAACCTCACCCCCGTCCAGCGGGAGAGAGGACCTGTAAAATTCCAGGAGTCAACCTGCCGCCGCGAGGGTAAGATCTGTTCGTCTCGGAGAGCAGAGGTCCCGGAGGAGGTCCCGGAGGGCTCATGGCAGTCTCGATTCCATCCACTTGGAGCACGGCTCAAGCCGCGCTTCGGACGACCATGGCGAGTTCTTTCAGCCTCGCGCTCCTGGCCATTGTGGCAAGTCCCACGATCTGTGTCGCCGGGGACCCCGTCGTCTACAGGATCGAGGGAACGGACTCGGCCCAGCAACTGGGAGGGTCGATCACCGCCCTGGGGGACCTCGATGGAGATGGAGTCCCGGATTTCGCGGCTTTTCGGCAACTCTTTATCACGGATGACAACACACCGGGCCAGATCAATGTTTACTCGGGTAAAGACTCAAAGCTGCTTCGCGAAATTCAGGGCAGCGGCCCCAACGAGTTCCTCGGTGAAAATGGCCTTTCGCCCGTGCCAGACCTCGACGCAGACGGCATCCCGGAGCTATTCGCCACAGTCCGTTCGCAGGGCTTCGTGGTCCTCTCCCCTCTCACGGGCAAGAGGTGGTATCACACAAGAAAATATGTCGGAGCAGGGGGTACACTGAGCCCAAGGACGCCGCTCCACTGGATTGAGGACCTGGACGGAGACGGCGTTGCAGACTTCGTCGGAGCTACTTCGGGCTACGATCCTGACACTCCCTACAACCCTCGAGGTGTAGTCAGCGCGTACTCGAGCCAAACTGGCAAGATCCTCTGGGAACGGTTGGGGGATCACCGCGATCAGCATCTCGGGCACGCCCTTCTCGCGGTGGCTGACTTCAACGGCGACGGGGTCACGGACCTGCTCGCCTCGGAGCGGTTGCCGCTGAAGCCCGGGCCTTTCCCGGGCGAGACTCTCTCTCGCCTGATCGTCCTGAGCGGCCGTGACGGGCAGACACTTCGAGCGTAC
>SXIK01000231.1 GCA_005772855.1 Planctomycetia bacterium
ACGGCCGCTGCGTTGCCAGGATCACGTGGATTCCGACCGCGCGCGACTTCTGCGAGAGGCGAGTGATCGAGCCCTCGACCTCCTTCGAGGCCGTCATCATGAGGTCGGCGAGTTCGTCAATAATGACGACGATGAAGGGCAAGTGCTCCGGGAAGTCCTCCATCTCGGCCTCGTCCACCTTGCCCTGGAGACGCTCCCTGAGCTTCTCCTTGCCGAGCGCGTTGTACGCTGCGATGTGTCGGACGCCGACCGTGGCGAAGAGCTCGTAGCGCTCCTCCATCTTGTCAACCGTCCAGTTGAGCACCGCCGGCGCCTTCTTCATGTCGGTCACCACGGGGGCCAGGAGGTGGGGAATGTTCTCGAACTGGGCTAGCTCCACCATCTTCGGGTCCACGAGGATCAACTTCACCTCATCCGGTGTTCGCGTGAGGAGTAGGTTGATAATGATTGAGTTGATGCAGACCGATTTTCCTGACCCGGTCGAGCCGGCAATCAGGAGGTGGGGCATGTCGCCCAGGTCGCCGATCACGGGGCTGCCCGCCACGTCCTTGCCGAGGACGAGGGGAAGGTTGTAGTCCTCGTCACGGAACTCGGCTGACTCGATCAGTTCCCTGAGGCCGACCATGGCCCGTGACTTGTTTGGCACCTCGACGCCGACCGTCGACTTACCCGGGATTGGGGCCACGATGCGAATGCTGGGCGCCTTCAAGGCCATCGCCAAGTCGTCAGAGAGGTTAATGATCTTGTGCACCTTGATTCCGGCCGCAAGTGAAACCTCGTACTGGGTGATGGTCGGGCCCTTTTGCACCTCGACAACACGGGCCTCGATCTTGAAGTGCTTGAGGGTTTCCTCGATCTTGTTCGCCGTCTGCTCCAGGATCGAACGGTCCAGGGGGTTTGAGGTATGGCTCGGTGTCTCGATGAGATCCAGCGGTGGCAGCTTGTACGGCCCTGTTTTCAGGCGAGTCTCGGGCTTTTTCCGCGGCCCCACGGGGCGAGCCTCGGGCTCACGGATCTTCAGGGGCGGGCGCGGGAGCTCTACCTTCGCCGGCTCGGTCGATTCAGGCGTCTTGCTCTGGTGACTTGCAGGTGTTGTCTTGGTGGCGCAGTCTTGCTCATCCGGGTCGTCCTCGTCCTCGTCGATGTCAATGGCACGGGACTTGATAGCGCCTGGCTTGCTGGGCTCATCCACGTCCCACGGAGCCACGGGGGGGGTAACCTTTGCGCCCGCCGGAGGGTTCTCGTTCTCGTCTTGCTGCTCCGTAGCGCGTTCCTTCGCCTTGCGTTTTGGCCTGGGCCGCGCGATGGCCTCCCCGCTTTGCAAGGTGATCCGGGGCCCTGAAAGTTTCAGCTTCGGGATTTTGAGGGTCGGGATCCAATTCTGGATTCTCTGGATGGCAGATTCCCAGCGCTCGGTGTTGAGCAGGATCGACCCCGTGCGTGCGAACGCGGGATGGATAACGGTGTCTGTCGAGATGATAAAGGCGATCAGAAGCACGAGCCCAAGGAGGAGATAGGTGCCCGTGCTTGAGAGCTGGGCAAGCAGGAAGCCGTAGAAAAACTGCCCGTAATATCCACCCGGCAGCGTCGTGGGGGATGCCTGCCCATGATTCCAGGCGACCTCGAATGACGTGAGGGCCAGGATCGTGAGCGCCGCCCCGAGAATCTTCCAGCGCCAGTCCTCCACGCTCACGCGGAACAAGAGAGAGAGCCCCGCGAGGCCCAGTAGAAACGCACATCCGTAGGAGCCGATCTTCCCGAGCCAGCAGATGAGGTAGTAGCTCACGAATGCGCCAGCGGGTCCGCAGGCATTCGCAAGCCGCTCGGAACCGTCGAGGGTGTCCATGGGATTGTGCGAAAGCAGGCAGATCGCGAGGAACGCGGCCACCGCAACTACGAGGAAGGCGGCAATCTCATGGCGGGATTCTTGCTGCATGTCTGCTTCGAAACCTTCTCTCCCGGCGGCGCGAGGACATTGCGCCCCCGGGGGGGTCCCTCTCCTGGTGGTATTGCTTTTTCGGTACGTGCGGCTCAGGCCGCAGAGCTGGAGGGCTTATCGGCAAGAAGCTCGAGTGACTTGAGGGCCGATAAAAACATGACGGGGAAAGAAAGAGCGAGAGAGACTGGTAGGCGAAAGCTTCAAGATCGGCCCGATTCGTGCCCAGGAGACTCGGGCCTCACGTCACCCGCAGACCTTCGACCGCGTTGAATAGCGCTCTTGCCAACTCGCGTTTCGTCGCCTGGCCGAGGTCATGCTGCGTACCGTCGGCTCCAAGTAGCACGTAGTGCCCCGAGGTGGTGCCAATGGCTTCCGGAGAGTTGGCGACGATCCAGTCGAGACGCTTGGCGCGGAGCTTGCGAAGAGCATTGCCGACCAGATCTTCCGTCTCGAGGGCGAAGCCGGCGTGAACGCGTGGACCCTTCTCACGCCCGAGGATGGCGAGGATGTCCAGGGTGGGCACGAGCTCGAGCACCCATGCTGAATCGTCCCGCTTTCGTTTGTGCGTCGACAACTCGCGCGGACGGAAATCGCTGACTGCGGCTGCGCCAATAAAAAGAGTGCTCGACGGGTGGAGTTCCCTGCAAGCGGCCAACATCTCGGCTGCTGTGGTCACGCTGACCGCGTGAGCCCCGGCAGGGGGCACGACCTCCATGGGGCCGTGGACGAGATCGACCGCATAGCCTCGCGCCAGTGCTTCCTCGGCCAGGGCAAGACCCTGTCGACCGCTCGAGGCGTTCGAAAGGAATCTCACCGGGTCGAGAGGCTCGCGAGTGGGGCCCGCGGTGATGAGCGCTCTGCGTTGGGCGGTGGCCATCTGTCTCGGCCTTTACTTCTTCTGGCTCCGGGCCAACTCGGCCTCCAGTGCCGACTGGATTTCCGAGACTTCCTTCATGCGGCCCGGCCCCACGGAGCCGCAGGCGAGGTAGCCCGAGCCCGGATCGAGGAACTGGTACCCGACAGCTTTGAGACGCTCGATGTTGCCCTGAACGATTGAGTTCGCCCACATGCGGTCGTTCATGGCGGGGGCAAGGATTACTGGCTTCACGCAAGCAAGCACGGTAAGCACAAGGAGGCTATCGCCCAGTCCGCTCGCGATTCGCCCGATCACATCCGCTGTTGCTGGAGCGATCACCAGAATGTCCGCCCACTCGGGGAGCGAGATGTGCTCGGGGCGGTAAGCGGGATCGTCCTCGAAGATATCCGTGTAGACGGGCTGACGGGTGACCGCCCGAAACGCCAGCGGTGTCATGAACTTGAGGGCGTGCGGTGTCAGGATCACCCGGACCTCGTGCCCATTTTGCGTCAGCCTGCTGGCCAAGTCGGCGCTCTTGTAGATTGCAATTCCGGCGGAGACCCCAAGGAGAATGCGAGCCATGAAACCCATGATACAGGCTTCGTCGAAGATTGGCAGAGCGAGCGCGCCGAGAATGGACAGGAAACTCAAAAAAGCACGCACCAGCGCGCGCGAAAGGGCTGCGGGCGAGGGTGCGTGCAGGAAGAAGCGCGAGGGTGTTTACTTCTTGGGGTTCAAGAGCTGGGCCAGCTCCTTGATTCGCTGCTCCTTGATCTTCTTGATATCGGAGCCATAGATCTCACTTTCGTCTTCCTGTGGCGCTGGCGGGGCCACCTCCGTTGCTGTCTCAATTCGCTTCTTCTCCTGCGCAACCGCGTGCGATTCTTCCTCACGGTTCGCGAGAACAAGCTTGTCCTCGAGAATTTCCCTGCAGACGATCCTTCGCAGGTTCTTGTCCTGAGCATCCGGCTTCACCATGGGCGGGGCACCACGATTGAGTTCCACCATGCGGCGTTGGAACAGCGTTGTCAGAGCAAACTTGCCGCCGACCTTCTTGATCAAAGCTTCTTCCAAGTCGATGTCGAGCATGGAGCGTGACCTCCTTTATGAGTTCTATGTTGTTGGTTTGAGAGGGTTTTTCGAGTGTGTTGTCACACAGGCGAAGACTTCCTCGACAGTGCGCTCAAGGTCTTCGTTGACCACCACGTGGTCGTATTTGTCTTTTTCAAGTATCTCCTGGCGCGCGGTCTCGAGCCGTGCGGCAAGCGTGGCTGAGTCCTCGGTGGCTCGGCCTGTCAATCTTTTCCTCAGGATCGCGTCGCTGGGAGGGAGCAGAAAAATAGTCATCATGCAGCCGGCCAAGTCGGGCAGCGCGCGGAGCTGGGCGGCACCCTTGACATCGATGCTCAAGAGCACGTTTCTTCCTTCGAGAAGCTGCTTCTGGACAGCGTCTTTTGGTGTGCCGTACAGGTTTCCATGCACGAGGGCGTATTCGAGAAAATTCCCCCTGGGGATACCATCCTCGAAGTCATTCCGTGCGAGGTAATGATAGTGATGGCCCGGAGTCTCGCCCGGACGGGGCGGACGAGTGGTGCAAGTCACGACCCTTGCGAATCCGGGCCTTTTTAGAAGCTCGGCGCAAACAGTGGACTTGCCCACGCCAGAAGGTCCAGAGATCACTATCAACTTACCGTCCTTGATCATTCGACGTTGACGACTTGTTCTTTCATCCGGTCCACCTCGGCCTTGATCTCAACGATTCTTTGACTCATGGCTGTGTTGGTGGACTTGGCGCCCATGGTATTGGACTCGCGAAACATCTCCTGGACCAGGAACTCAAGCTTCCGGCCAACGGGGTCCTTCTCGTCCAGGGCTGCGACGAACTGAAGCAGGTGACTTTCAAGTCGCTGGATCTCCTCGGCAATATCGGTACGCTCCGCCAATATTGCCGCTTCCTTCAGGAGGTCTTCGTGCGCCAAGTTCACATTTTTCTTGCTCAGGAGCTGGTTGATTCGTTCCTCGAGCCGGAGCTGGTAAGCTTCGAGCGCCCTGGGAGTTTGTTTCTTGATCTCTTCCAAGTGCCCTGAGACCAGAGAGAGGCGCTTGCGAAACTCGGCTTCCAGGTGAGCGCCCTCGACGCAGCGCATTTGCGTGAGCTTTTCGACCGCCTCGTTCGTGGCCCGAAGAGCTGCTGGAAGCAGCTCGCCCTTTCCGAGAACCAGTTCCTCCTCCATCCGGACGACGCCCGGCAAGGCGACCAAATCCTTGAGCAGTAACTCTTCCCGGGAGCCCAGCTCATGTTTCAGCTTGTTCAACTTGTTGAGGTATTTCTTGAGCACCTCCTCGTCGATCTCATAAAGGTCGGCGATTCGTGTCGGAGTGAATCGGACCGCAAGGAAAACGGAGCCTCGCCAGACGCGCTTCCTGATCTCCTCCTCGAGTTCGTTTTGGAGGTGGGAAATCTGTTCGGGGATCTTGGTCAAGATCTTGAGAAACCGGTTGTTGACACTCTTGAGCTCAACCGAAATAACGAAGTTTTTGCCCTCGCAAGTGGATTCGCCGTATCCGGTCATGCTTGTCAGCATCAGTTGTTGATTCTCCTGACTGGGACGACCCTGATGTCAATGCTTCCCGCAATCTGCCTCAAACGAGGACTACTTTCCTGGTGTCGGTGGAAGTGGCGACGGACTCGACGGGGTCGCACCTGCGCTGCTCCCTGTTGGAGGCGGCAAAGCCGGGGGAGTCGGAATTGCTGGCGTGGCTCCGGGTGTCAGGCCGGGAGTTGCGGAGGTTGTTGCGCCACCGGGCACTTGCCCGGGAGCCGGGGGAGTTGACGATCCCCCGGATGGGAAGCCCCCCCCGGGTACCGGGGAGAGACCGCCGCCCGGCAGGATTCCATCGAGCAGGTTCCCGCCTTCGGTGGGGCTTGGAGGTGGCTCCGGTTGATCTGCCGGCGGCGGAACGGCGTCAACGGCCGCAGCCGAAGGTGAGGTCTTGGCGCCAATGAGCCCCATGATGAAGAGGCAGATTGCCAACACCGCGCCCAGAACGCCGGTCATCTTGGCAAGGTCTTTCTGCATTCGAGCGCCCATGAGCGAGGCGCTGCCACCCCCGCCAAAGGCGCTAGTTAGCCCACTGTCCTTTGAATCCTGAAGCAAAATCAGGCCGACGAGGGCCACGGAAGTGAAGAGCACCCCCACGGAAAGAAGATACCAAATCCCCCCGACAAAGGTGAGTCCCAATATCACGGTCTCGAGCATGCTGGTTCCTTCTCGAATTGCCTCTTCGGCCGAGTTACGGATTGTTGTGATTTTCTGCTGTGAATTTGTTTTCTACCCCGCGATCGCCCTGAGCCATGGTCGCCAATTCTCAAGTTGCGGCCCGGCAAATCTTCAAGAACGAATCAGATTTCAGGCTGGCCCCCCCGACGAGAAGGCCATCGATGTCCGGCTCCTGGAGGAGCTCCGCAGCATTATCAGGCTTTGCGCTGCCACCGTAGATGATCAAGGTTCGCTCGGCCCTGTCCGCCGAGCCGTGTCGGGCAACGAAGGCGGCCCGGAGCTCCGAGCGCAAATGCTTGTGAACTTCCTGGCCCTGCGATGGAGAGGCTGTCTTGCCTGTGCCGATCGCCCAGACAGGTTCGTACGCGATGACCACTCGCCCCAGCTGCGCCACATCGCTCACGCCAGCTATCCCTGCTTCAAGCTGGCGAGAGACGACTTGGTTGGTTCTGTTGGTCTCACGTTCGTCAAGCTTTTCGCCGACGCACAGGACAGGGGTGAGACCGGCCGCGAGGGCTCGAGCGACCTTCTTGCCCACGGCCTCGTCGGTCTCGCCAAAGATGTGCCGACGTTCCGAGTGGCCGAGGAGCACCATGGGTCCTCCCGCTGCGGAAACCATCTCGGCAGAGATCTCGCCGGTGAAGGCGCCTTCCTTCTCGAAGTGGATGTTTTGAGCGCCAACAGCGATTATCTTGGGGGACCCTTGCAAACGTTCCGCAACAGCTGCCAGCGCGATGGCAGGCGGGAAAATTGCCACCAGTGGTTCCGCTGAAGGAGGCAAGCCAGAAGAGATTTCCACGGTCAACTCCAGCGCCTCGCCGAGGGACTTGTACATCTTCCAATTGCCCGCGATGAGGACGCTTCGTCGCTCTTTGCTTGTGGACATGCTGTCTACCGACTGGAAGTGCCGCTGAACCGGGAGGGCCACCCAAAGCGGGCCAAACTTGGGATGCGCAAACCGGTTAAGTTACATGCCGCGGGGTTGGCCGTCAAACGATTTGTTTCGTCCAGACTGTTCGAGCACCGGATCACGGCGCGTCTCCTACAACCGTTCCATTGTCACGTTGTCCAGGTAGAAATTCCCCCGGGCATTGCCTGAACCGGTGAAATCAACACGGTTGCACAGGAAGAACCACTCGCTGGCGTGGGGCAAGTCCGCCACAATCGTCGCAGGCTGGAGCGAGGTTTGAATGGAAACCTTGTACGGTGTCTTGGTGACGCCGAGCTGGAATTCGATCTCGACATGAAACCATTTTCCAGGCGTAAACTTGGCCACCCCCCTGCTGCCCGCGAGAATGTTGCCGTCGCCCTCGAACCGTACTGAAGGTCCGGTACCCTTGCCGCTGTACCGTAGTTCGACGAGACAGATCGCTCCGGAGTCCACCCTCAGATCAAAGGAAAGCCGCGTTCGTCCCCCCAGGAAAGGCCCCACTGAACGTTGGAGAAACGGAGAGGAGGGGGAGTCCGCCGTGTCGACGAATTTTAGCGACTTTTTCCCGCCAGCAGCGGTTTCCTCCGTGACGAGGATGCTCGTCTGGTTCTTGACTTCCGAGACCCAGGGGCGGGCCAACTCGGAGCCGGTCCCTGCCATCTCGAAGTCCTCTGCGAAGACGACACCCTTGCGCTCGCTCGCGGGGTGAAACTGGGTCGCGCTCGGGACGGAATCGGCTGGCAGGAGTGCCAGGGGTGGATCGACGTCGGTGTCAAGAATCACAGAGGCGTGTGTCTGCACCCGGTTGAGTGTCAGCTTCAAGAGCCCGTTGTGGTATTCGGTCTTGACCCTTGTGAGAAGAGGCAGGGCAGAGACACGAGCCGGAGCCTTGGGGAAGGGCAGAGTGACCTGCAAGTCGCCCAGTGGCAGGTTCCAGTCAGTGTGGGCGACGGTGTCCACGTCGCTGGGGACCCCATCTACCCGTGCGCTGAGGTCGGTCAGGTGCAGGACCACCTGTCGCGGCTTGCGCCGCAACGTGGCATGAATGGGTGCCTCGCCACTCACCCAATAAGACGGGCCATGGTTCAACTTGCGTAACACTGCCGCCACCAGACCCCCATCGGGATAGTGGAGGTGTTGAGCAGCCAGGTACGCGACGGTTCCCTTGCCCACGCCGCGGAGCGTCAGCGCGGGCCGACCGTCCACAAAACGGGCGACGACGTGTGCGTCGATGGGCGCAAGGTTCCAGCTTCCCATTACAATGTGGTGCTGATCCAGCTGAAGGACGGCGGGACTCGCTTCGGCCTTGCCCGTCCGCTTCAGGCCTGCAAGCGCGGAGATTTCGGGAGGCTCTGTATCACCCCCGCCGTGAAGTGACGATCCCGTCAAGACGAGCAGACCGCCACTTTCGACGAACTGCTTCAGCGCTGCAAGTGTCTCGGGAGCGACGTCCGTCTGGGAAGGCAACACAACGATCTGATACCGCGTCCACTGGCTGCGGAAAGTTTCCTCATTCGTGATGTCGGTAAAATATTGCGACTCGCTCAGAGAACGTGCAACACTGCAGGCCGGTCCGTCGAGGTTGGAATCGAGACGTTGATTGTATTCGCCTGCCCTGAACCAGGATGTTTCACTGTCGAGGACGGCTACCTGCGAGAGCGAAGACGAGGAGCCGAGGGCAAGCTTGCGGTCCTGCGTGAAGTGGGACATGAAGCGGGTTTGCTCGATGGCCGAAGGCGTGAGCGAGCTTGAGAAGGTCCATACAAACCAGGCACCTCCGGATGACAGGGCAAGGGCGCCCTCCTGGAGGGTGCGTTGGAGCGAGTATTGTCGGCTCAACGAGCGAGTGTCGGCCACGGCATAGCTCATCATGTCCCACGGCGTTTTTTGCTGGGCGCCCCAGCGCATTGTTGCGCATACGGTCTGACGGACGTTCCACTCGTCGGCACTCAGTGTGTCGACGAAATCGGGGACCGGTTCCGGCGTTCTGACCCAGGACCAGTTGCTCGTGTACATCGCCCTGGGGCTGGCAGAATGGATGGCTTCTGCCACCAATAGACGATACTCGTTGTACTGTGTGTAATGCCAATCTTTCCATTCTCTCCAGCGCGCCGAGCTCTCGTCACGCGGGGCGTCGAGTCGGGTCTTTTCCTTCCATGCCTGGAGGCAGCGCTCGCACCAGCAGGGGCGCGTAAGGGCACCGTCGCCATCAAACCAGAACCCATCGGGATCGTACTTCCTGATAATTTCCAGGATCTGGGGGATGAATTTTTCGTAAAGATACCCCTTCTTTTCTCTGTTGGGGCGCTGACAGACGATCAGCTCGTCCCCGGCAGGGCTTTTGCCAGCAGCCCCGACATGCCCCCACCCCGGATGATCCTTGATCTCCAAAGATCGCTGGTCGACCGACAGGTAAACGCAAAACTTCCAGTTCAGCCGGCGGGCGACCTCCTTGAAAGTGGCGAGCGTGTCGTACCCCTCCAGGTCGGGATTGTTGGGGCCGACTTCGGTCGGGTACGTCGCGTAGCCATTGCTTTGCGCGGAGACCTGGATCATCTCGCAGGGCGCTGTCCCAAGGGCCTTTACCAGGTCCTCGACACTGTGCCCCTTGCCGATCAGGGCAGTATGGTTGTCGCAGTGAATCATGAAGGTCGCACCGCGATACCAGTCGCTGCGTCGGGGGGCGTCTTCACCCAGCGTCACGGAGCAGGCCAAGCACAACACCGCCGCTGTCGGAAGCCAACAGGCGCCGTGAGCCCGTGGTCGTTTTCCCGAGGCACTGCCCGCCACAACACCGTCAGTTCCAAGTGGATTTGGCATTAGAGTGGTCCCATTTGTAACTCACTTCCAGCATCGACGGCAATGGCCCTCGAAGGGTCGGTGCGCAAGCCCTGGTGGATTGGGACCCGGGATCAACACCTCGCCTTGCAGGGTTTCAGATCGTCAAGGCGTGGGTCTGTGCCGCAAGCTCCCGGCCCTGGCGGTCGGGGCTCGGGCCCTTCGAGGAAGAGCCAGTTGAGCATGTCCACTGCATCCGTGAGGTCGATCTTGCCGTCGTCATTCGTATCGGCAGCGTCCTCACAAGGAAGGGGCTCGCCGGCGCGGAAGAGATAATTCAAGGTTCTCATGGGGTCCGTGATCTCCACCTTGCCGTTGTTGTCGGCATCGCCGCGGTGGAAGAGCGGTTCGGGAAGAGAGCCCTCACGCCGACCGATTCGGGTTGCAACCAATATCGAACCGGAGGCGACGATGTCGGGCACGCCGTCGCCATTCATGTCAATTACCCGATGCCCCGCGACTGCCACGCCGACACGGAAGGCGCTCGCGGTAGAGAAACCTCTTGAGCCCAGATTGTAGACGATGACGACGGATTGGCCTGCGGTGCTACCTGCGGTCAGATCGAGAAGCCCGTCACCGTCGACGTCGGTGAAGTGGAGCGAGAGCGGTGCGAGGTCGAACTTGATGGAGATGGCTTCGGCAAAGGTTCCGTCGCCCAGGCCGCCGAAGAAGAGGGCGCCGAGCGACTTGGAATCGGCGAGGACAAGGTCGTTCCTTCCGTCTCCGTTGAGATCGACGATCGCGCCATCCGTGAAGATTCGGGTAATTTCTTCATTGACAATCACCGGGGGTGAAAAAGAGCCGTCGCCGTTCTGGAAGTGAACCGCGGCGATCCTGGGCTGCCAGACGAGCAGATCGGCCTTCTGGTCGCCGTTGAGATCGCCGATCGAAGCCCGCCTGGGCAAGTCGATCGTGGGGACAACCCTGGGCTCATCGAACTTTCCGTCTCCGTGGCCCAGCAAGATCGCGAGCTCATCCACGCCCTGGCAGGGAACGACGATATCCAGCGTCGGGCCGCCGTCAACCCGGCCGGCCGCGCACTGTTGCGGTCCAGCGTGCACTGGAATGGAAATCTCACCATGGGCCTTGCCCGAAGAGTCCAGGAGTGATACCAGGACAGAATTGAGGGCCAATTGGGTGCCGAAGAGGTCCGGGATGCTGTCGCCGTTCAGGTCGGCGAAATTCGCCGTTGAGTAGCGGCCGGTGCTTGTACCGCCAAAGAGGGTGGCAGTCAGGTCGGGTCTGTTCGGTGAGCTCTCGCCCGGATTGAGGTAGACGAAGGCCTTGGATGTTGCGGCGCCGCTGAGAATTATATCGGGTGTCCCGTTCTGGTCGAAATCCACGATTCCGAAGCCCTTGGCCGAGACAAAACCCGTGATGCTCCCGGAGGACTTGAAGATCGGATCCCCTTCCTGGCCGTGAAAGATAGTCAGCGTGGATCCCCCGGTATCAGCCGAAACTATATCGGTGTAGCCGTCGCCATCGAGATCCCGCGCGATCAAAAAAAGCGGGCCAGGGCCTGTCTGCCCGAACTCCATGGGCTTACCGAATTTCCCGTTGCCGAGGCCGGGGTGGATACGCAACTGGCTGCTTCCGGCGCTCACCAGGGCCAGGTCCGGGCTGCCGTCGCGGTTGAAATCGCCGACGGCGGAGGCTTCTGTGCCAGCAGCGAATGCGTCGGCCAGTGTGCGCTGGTACCTGCCGTTCGCACCGGCGATCGCGACGTAGGCGGTCGCGTCATCAATGCAGGTGGCGGAAATATCGTCCTTGCCGTCCTTGTTGAAATCACCAATTGAGATGTACTCGACGCAACTGAGCTCTCCCTGGATGTTCGCCTTGTTGACGAAAGATCCGTCGCCCTTGCCCTGATGGAGCTGAATTCCGGGGAGCCCGGTGCCGAGGGCGAGATCCAGAAGCCCATCGCCATCGTAGTCGAGCGCCTCGAGCGTGTGTTCGCGCCCGCTGGAGGGGTTTTGTGTCTGGCGGAACTGAATCTTGCCTTCCGTGGTGAGCTCGTTCAAGAAAATCGAAAGAGTGCTTGTATTGAGGTTGCTCGACGCCAGGTCGAGTCGTCCGTCCAGGTTCCAGTCTCCGGTCGCAGCCCACCGGGCGCCACGAGCTTGCGAGATTGCCAGGGGTTTCTCGAAGGTGCCATCGCCAACCGATCGCACATAATAGGCGGTGGAGGCTCCGTCGGCGACGATCAGGTCGTCCACCCCATCCCCATCGAAGTCCCCGCCCCGGGTAAAGAATGAGGACGAGCCGACTCGAAGGGTCACCTGAGTCCACCTCTCGCGGTTCACCGGGTCCTGGAGGAGGACGCCGATGGTCGACGACCCGTTGGAGACGACAAGGTCGATCTTGCCGTCCTTGTTGAAGTCGCCCGAGTGAACTGTGACGGGTGGGGCGGGGACTCTGTTGATGGTTACGGGACCATCGAAGGTGAGCTCCGCGGCGGAAAGCCAGCTGGCCGCTGAGACGCCAGTGCAAAGAACCCAAAAAAATAGAATTCGACGCATCGTCAACCCCTTCCGGGAAATTCAGATGTTGTTCGCAGCAACAGCCCCCATTCAAACTATAACCTCTCCTACAAAGTGAGCGTAATGGGAATTGCTGCTCGGTTCACAATTTCACTATAGCGATGGGAATGCCCACGGGGGGGCGCTAGAATTCATGGTGGTGGCTCAGAGCCCTAATTTCCCAAGAGGTAGGTCTTTCGTGACAGGTAGCTCCGTGACAGGGATAATTCTGCTCCTTCAAACGTGCGTGTTTTCGCAGGCTGGCGTGGGGTACCTCAATGAGGTCAAGTCCGAGGCAGATTTCACGTTCGTGGCCAACTCGGGGAGCCTTGTCCCTGGAGTTGAGCGGACCTCGAAGTTCATCGTGCCCGTGCGTGACAACGACCCTGATCTTCTCCCGGTTCTTTTTCAGAACGTGAACAAGTACGTGTTCCACCAGGAGTTTCTCGCCCTCGAGTTCAAGAGCAAATTCCCGGGTCTGGACGGGCCGGGCTACTCGGCCCTCTGCGAGGTACGGGTGTCGCGAAAGTATTACGCCTGCGTCATCTTTCGCTTCAAGGGGGCTGCGCCAAACTATGGCTTTGATATTTTCACGGCAGGCACCCCGGGTGAGCTCCCGCGCCCCGAGGAGGCGAAGTGGGTGTATGACCACGTGTCGCCGAGGTTCACGATTGGCCCGATCGCCTACTCGCCGCAGAGGCCCCCGGCGATCAAGGACGCGGAGACGTGGGTGAATCCCGGCTTTCCCATCAGCTTCGCTTTCGGCGGCGGATTCGCACCCTACGTGCCTTACACGCTCGCCGAGAACTACGGCCGTGTCCGAATTCTCAACCCGACCGAATTCCAGGCCTTCAACGAGAGCGGGGAGCTCAGCTCGCAGGATATGCTCGTCCTTGACGAGGCTCCCGGCGACATTGAGGGCGTGATGGCGGGTGTGATCACGGGGTCGATCCAGACGGAGCTGAGCCATCTGTCCATTCGCACCGGCCGCCGTGGGACGCCGAACGCTTACGTGACGGAGGCTCGCGCCGCCTTCACACCCTTCCTGGGGAAGCTTGTGCGCCTGTCGGTCGGGGCGGACCGGTACGAGGTGAAAGAAGCCACGCTGGCCGAAGCCGAGGCCTGGTGGGCCACTCACCGGCCGAAGCCCGTGGTCGTTCCGCCAGTGGATGAGGCCTATGACAAGCTCGACTCGGCCGCCGAGATCCCGCTCGTCGGCTCGCTTGCGCTCAATAGCCGCTACGGTGGCAAGGGCGCCAACTTCGGAAGGCTCTGGCACCTCGTGCCGAGCGCAAATCGGGACCAGGGATTCGTGATCCCGATCCACTATTATTTTGACCACATCCGCGCGACCCTGGTGCCGGCGCGAAAAAACCCTGCGGTGCGCGTCACGCTGGAAGCGTACATTCTCGAACTTCTCCAGGCTCCCGAATTCCGTGGAGACTCAAGGATTCGGTTCGAGGAGCTTGGGAAGTTGCGCGCACTCTTCGAGGAGGGATCGGTCAGCTCCGGGATCGTGCTGAAGGTTTCCTCCCGGATCAACGAGGTCTTTGGTCGCACGGACATGTTGGTCCGTTTTCGCTCCTCCTCGAACGCCGAGCACTTGCTGGAATTTAACGGCGCCGGAATCTACAGCTCGACCTCGGTCTGCGCCGCCGACGATCTCGATTCGGACTCCGACGGCCCGTCCCGGTGCGATTCTTCGGAGCCGAAGGAGCGCGGCATCGCGCGAGGCTTGAAGCGCGTGTGGGGCAGCCTGTGGAGCTTTCGAGGATTCGAGGAGCGTGAGTACTTTCAGATCCCGCAGACGGCCGTGGGCATGGGGATCCTCGTCTCCGAGAGCTTCGGCGACTCTGAACAGGCCAATGCGGTGGCCTTCACGGGTAACCCGACCTCGCTCACCGACAAGCGCTACTTCATCAACTGTCAGAAGGGCGATGTCGAGGTGGTCCTGCCTCCGCCGGGAGTGGAGTCGGAGCAGGATCTGCTCGAGATGAAGGACGGCCTTGTGGTCGGGATCGTGAGGGTCCGCCCTTCGAGCCTGGTGCTCCCCGGTGAGTTTGTTCTGAGCGATGCGCAGCTCCGCGATGTGGGGCGCGTAATGGCCCTGATCGAGAAGGGCTTTCCCTTCGACCTCGGCGGCCATTCCCCCGAGGAGGTGCTCCGTGACATTGAGTTCAAGATCAACGCCAAGGGCGAGCTCATATTCAAGGATGTCCGGCTGTTCGTTGTGTTGAACTCCGGGCCCCCTGCCAGGGAGTACAGGGTCACGATTCCGGAGAATTTCACACTGTGCGGCAGCTTCGTTGAGTCGCGGCCGGCCAAGAATGTGCTGGCAGGGAAGTTGCGCGCGGGCCTGAGGGCCGGCGTGCATTCATTGCGCACCGACGGCACTTCGACGGACCAGATGTTCGAGTGGCTCGAGACGGGTGCCAGGGATCCGCGTATTTTCCCGGCGGGGCCGGGGAGATGGGTGGCGAAGCTTCAGGATCGGCCCGGGCTTGGGACCTTCTGGTCGTTCGATCTCCATCAAGACTTCTTTCACTCCGGTGAGCTGATCCGGCTGACGCTCGAGAACTTGAGCCTACGCAATGACGCTCCAGCCGAGGTCACACTCGACCCTCTCGCGTTCACGTGGAACATTAGCCCCTACCTGCTCAACGTTCGAGCGGACTACGGCGACCCGCCCGACATTCCCCGGTACGAGCCTTTCTTGCCGTGCGACATGACCCACCTGCCGTTGTACAAGACCAACGTGCAATTCCCTGGCGGGGATACCCTGCGAATCAGGGACCGCTTCCAGGACCTCGAGGAAGGCACCGGGCCAGCCGAGATCGTCTCTGCTGAGGTGAACCTCACAAGTTATGGCGGCGAGTCCCGCACCGTGACCGATTACTGGAGCCTTGTGTACACGGCGGGACATCACAATGACACGCCGTACCCGCAGTACTGGATCCTCTTCGATCCTCCGATGTCGATCGCGGGCGTTGGGACGGCCCGGGGGCTCCAGATCATCCAGGGCTACAAGCCTCCGCCGCCAACGGTTCCCCCCCAGGCGTACCTGCTCGGGGAGGATTTGTCCCCGATCGCGAGCCTGTCGATTCTCTCGCTTGAACGGCTCAAGGGAGACATTAATCCCCTCCTTTTCAGGCGCGGTGACGTCGACTTTGACGGTCAGATCCGAATCACGGACGCCATTATCACGCTCCGGTTCCTCTTCCAGGGAGGGATTCCGATCCCGTGTTTCGACGCTGCGGACATCGATGATTTTGGAACGCTCGAGATCACCGATCCCATCCTTCTTCTCGATTACCTCTACCTCGGCGGCGAGCCGCCCCTCCCGCCGTTGGGAGAGTGTGGTGAAGACCCCACTGATGACAGCCTGATTGGGTGTGCGGGCCCCGGCTGCAGGTGACGGGCGCCGAAGGTCCCACCCGGCCAGGATGTCCCGGTGATGGCTGCGTGAAGTACCGCGTCCTTGAGCCCGAGGATAACTCGGTTCTTGTGCCGGCCGGATTTGGCGTCTCAAGGATCGTCGCTATAATCTGCCGGCCATGAAAGAGCCTCGAACCAAAGCCAGGAGGAGCACGCCGCCTCTGTGGATTGTGGTCCCTCGCCCCGGGTGTGCGTCCGGGCGGGGAATGCGTGAGGATCCTATCCTTGCGCCAGAGTCGTCCAGAAGAGAAAGTCTGTGAGAACAGATGCCGCCGAAAAGACCCGATCCTGGTTGGAAAGTCGAAGCGGCGCTGGCGTCTCTTCGCGGTCGAATCGACCCTTATATCTGGGACCAGGGCCAGGAGCTCTTCCGCAGGGACGCCGTGGAAGACTTCCAAAAATCTGCTGATGACCGTGTGATCAATGTTCGGGTCGTCGATCCGAGGGACACCCGGAAATTCTTTGTCGAGGTGACCCGCGATCAGGAAGGCCATGTCACCGCCCGTTGTCCCTGCCCCTACCGCCTCGGGGGCTACTGTCGCCATCAGGTTGTGGGCCTCGAGTACCTGCGCTCGATCATCGAGGCCTCTCGCGAGGCCTCGGCCCCGGCGCCTTCGAAGCCAAAGCCGGTGGAGGCGCAGCAGATTTCGAGCGTCACGGTATCTCGGGTTGCCGACGTCCCGCCGCCAACTGTCCCGCAAGGGCCCATTCTCTACCGACTTTTTTCCCTGGCTCAGGGAGTGGCGACTCGACCCGATGGATCTCTCCTGCGCGTGGTGCTCTTTGGACTCGGGTCGCTGAAGGCGCCGCATCGTGTCGGACTCCAGCTCTTCACGGGCACGGGGTGGACGGACGTGCGCACGAGCGACCTCGGCCGCTGGATATCCCGCGGCACGAACGGCCCACACCCCAGGGACCAAGTCCTCGCGGCCCACTTCACGGCTGAAGGCGCGCTCCTCCGTGAGGCCCCGAGCGAGACCTTCGCCTCGCTACTGGGCGTCCTCGTGGGCACGGAATCGCTCGTTGACCGTGGAGGGCGGGTGCTTGGGGTCTCGCGCTGGCCCTGGCGGCTGGCGGCGACTCTCGTCCGCGGTGCCGAGGGGGGCGTGGGGATCGAGTTGACGTGCCTTGGCCCCTCGGGAGAGTCGAGGCCCTTCAACGAGGTCTCGATTGTCCCATCGGCAGCTCCATGGATTCAGCTCGAGACCGGTGAGTTCCATTCGCTGGAGGCTGCCGCCGTCGGCTCGGTCCTTGCAGAGTTGCAGGAAGAGAGCCTCGCTTCGATCTGTGGCTCCGACCTCGACCGCCTGTTGGCTCAAGGCTCGGCCGAGATCGAGCGCTTGTGTCTCGGACGCCTCGAGACCGAGCCGGGGCTGATCGAGGAGGTCGAGGGCGTCAGCAGCGCGCGTATCCGGCTCGTGGGCGACGTCAAGAAGCTCCAGGGAAAGCTCGAATTTTGCTACGGAGGCCGTTGGGTCGACGCTCCCGAGACACCCGAGCCGTGGACGGTCGAGTTGAACGGCAGGATCGAGCGATTTCCGCCGGCGGGCCAGTCGCTCGCGCGCGCCCGAAGGGAGCTCGAGGCGATGGGGTTCACGCGGTCGGAAGGCGGCTGGGTGCTTGAGAAATCGGGGAGTCTCGCGACGATGCTCCAGCCCCGCGAGCGTCCCTTCGTGAAGGTCGAGCTACCGCAGAAGCTTGAAGCCCTGAACCTCTCCGAACGCTCTCCCGTGCTCAAGGTAAAGGTCTCCGGTGGCGGCGTGGCGGCCGCAGGCGAGGGGGCCGGCAAGGGCATCGCGCGCCACGGCTCCGGCATCGCGTGGCTCGAGGTCACTGCGAGCCTGGTGGACGGATCTCGCGAGCTACCCATCGACCTGAGCGCGATCGAGGAGTCCCTGAAGGCCTCGCCCCGGAGCGTTCTTCAGCTCGAGGACGGCTCCGTGCTCGGGCTCGCGCACGACTCGGTGCGGAAGCTCGTCGAGCTGGGGGAGTTGGCGGAGGCCTGCGGCTCTCCCCGGGGTGAGGGAGACGCAGAGCGTGGACGATTTCAGTTGCCTCTCTCCATGGCAGGGGAGTTCCTCGCGGAGCAGCCGAGCCGCGAAGTTGAGTTTGGGCTTGAGATCCAATCTCTGATCGATGGGCTTCGGGGGGGGGCGAGGCTCGAGCCTCAGGAACTGGTGCCCGGCCTTGGCGACCGGCTCCGGCCCTATCAGTTCGAGGCCGTGCGCTGGTTCGGCGATCTGGCAGCCTGGGGCCTCGCAGGGATTCTGGCGGACGAGATGGGCCTCGGGAAAACGATCATGGCGCTCTCGCATTTCTTCGGTCGTGAGAAGCGTATGGGCGCGGACGGGCCCGTTCTCGTCGTCTGTCCGTCCAGCCTTGTCTTCAACTGGATCGACGAGTGCCGGAGGTTCTTTCCGAAAATCAAGGCGGAGGGTCTCCAGGGGCTTCCGCCGGCGCTTCGAGAGGAGCGGATTCGATCCGGCGCCGACATGCTCGTGACCTCCTACGCGCTTCTCCGGCGCGACCGCGAGGCGCTCGAGGCTCGGGGTCTCCGCGCGGC
>SXIK01000232.1 GCA_005772855.1 Planctomycetia bacterium
GACGATGATCCCCCAGGGCGATCCCAGCTCGCCAAACCCCTTCAAGAATCCGGCTGGCCCCACCCCTCGCGCTGGGGGGAAGTATCCTCGATGGAACCTGAAGGATTTCCCCGGAGCCTGGAACGAGGAGATCGCGCAGGCACTACACTCCTTTTTCGAAGCGCTCGAGTACGACTCAAATCGACCCATCGACATGAACCGAATCGAGAAGATTCGGGATGATCTACAGGACTACCTGGCCCAGCTCGATCCGGACGCAATTCCAACGCTCGCCACTATCTTGAACACCGAGACTGACTTCGTGTACCGCCGCATGATCCTGACTACAATCGGCGAGCTAGGTCCCAGGAGCGCCGCGGCGACCTTCGTGCTTCGAGATTTTTTAATGGCGCGGTACTCTGATCCGCAAAACCGCTCGGAGATACTCCACGTGGTCAAGGCCATGTCTTACCTTCAGAATGACACGTCCTACGACACGCTCACGGACTTGATCGACCGGGGCCACAGCGACCCGAGCCTGCACAAGTACCGCGACCGCTTTGTGGAGGCTCTCGGCGATCATCCGAGGGGACAGGAGGCTGTAGGCACGCTCCTTGAGACCCTCGAGAACGACCAGCTCCCGGAGGCCCGGAACAAGTCGGCGCAGGCGCTCGGCAAGGTCGCCACCAGCGAGACACTGCCAACTCTCTTCAACGCCGTCGAAAAAGAGCCCTACTGGGTTGTGAAGCAAACAACCCTGGGCACGATTGGCAAGATCGGTGATCCCAAGGCGCTCCCCTTCCTCGAAATGAAGGCCCGCTCTGCCACTGAGTCCAGCACCCGCCTCAGCGCGGGCAACGCGATCCGCATGATCGGTACGGCCGAGGGAGAGAGAATCCTCGGGGAGCTGGCCAATGACGAACCGAACCCAGAGATCCGCAAACGATTCCAGGACTGGCTAAACGGAAAGCCACCCGGTGGCAACAACACACCAAAGTAGGCGTGCCAGTCACAGCCCTTCGGACCTTCTTTCTTTCGAATCGGCGTGCCTAAAAGGTACTATCTCGACGTGTCTCCAAGTCGAAATAGCTTCTGGGAACGCCTCTGGGTCCTCTGCCTCTTCGCGGCCGCTTGCGGCTGCAATCATGGCGACCACGCCCGCCTGGTAACCGCGGAGTTTCAGGACGAGACCCCGGACGGGGTGGCGCTCCAGCATGAGACGATTCGCCTGGCGCTGGACCGTTCCCTACCGGAAGACGTTCAGCTCTCCACTGTCAAGGTCAAGTTTTCCCCCGCTGTTGAGAAATGTCAGTTCGAAGTCCACCCCGGATCCACTTCCAGAGAGCTCGTGGTGAAGATTCTCACGGGCACGCCGGCCTTTCGGTTTCAAGGCACTTACCCCGGGGATCCGGAGGCGACCGGGATCGGAGTCGACTGGGGTGATGGCGTCGTGGATTGGGCCGACCTGACGCTGCCGATCTCTGTTCCGGTCCTCAAACGTGCGATCTGGGAAGATCGGTACCCTCCTCCAAACGGCGACCTCGTGGTCGATCAAGGCGACGTGATCCGCCTCATCTTCGACCGACCGGTCAAGCTCGAGGCCGGGCCAGAAAACCGTCGAGTCCTTGTGCCACAGGACGTGCTTCTCTCAAAGCCCAACAGCGATCGACTGGATGACGGTGAATTTCATGCCGGCTTCGAGCCGGGGTCGAGCAACGTGGAAGTGCTGATCGTGCTCGGGTCTCGACCCGTCCTGAAAGTTTCAGGAGTTTTGCCCATGGATCCAAGATTCATCGACCGATTCCGGCCAGCGGCCCCCTCGGGCCTGGCACTGAACGGAACGCTGATCCTGCCCTTGAAAAAAATTACCGACGCACGAGGCGGTCCCGGTGCCGTCTCGATGGGCGAAGTCGACCTCGAATACCCGGAGGGCTACTCACTTGCGCAGAGCAAGGTTGGCCAGGACTTCCCCCCCCCGGGCCACCGGATCTTCCATTCGGTAACTCCCATCGCAGGCGGGCGGGCAATCGTGGCAGGAGGCGCCACCCCAGGCAGCAGAGAGCCACTCGACCAGGTCCTCATCTACAACCCAATACTTGCAGAATCAAAGCCAGCGCAGGCCTTTCAGCTCTCGGAGCAAAGGCTCCCGCACAGGAACCAATCCCACACTGCAACCCTCCTGGCGGGCCCTGACGAAGTGTTCGGTACGTTCGACGACGTCGTACTGATTGCCGGCGGCTTCGATGGCACCCGTTCACTCAGTGATTTGTCACTCCTCGCGCCGCGGGACGATGGGAGCGTGAACGTCCTGCCGTTGAAAGAAGGGCTCCTGGTGGCGAGGACCGAGCACGCGGCTGTCGCAGTCGGCCCAAATGAGCTACTTGTCGACGGAGGACGAAAGAGCGACCCGGACGAGCCCGGAGGCCTCGTTGAGTGCGCCGAGCTGATCGTGATCACCTACGGTGAAGAGATCCAGCCCCGGATCGCGCATCACCAGTCCTTCCGAACGCTCGCACGAAGCTTTCACACCCTCACACTACTTGAACCAGCAGAGACCGGAGACACCTATGTGCTTTCTGTGGGTGGATTCGGGCGCGCTCGCCAGCAGCTCGCGAAGATACCTCTTCTCGGGAAGCCCACCGAGGGCCTCAACGTCTTCTGCTCCATCGACAGTGCCGCGGTGCTCGCTTCACCCATCCTCCTCAATGTCTCCGCGCCGGAGAAAAGCTTTGAGCTGCCGACCGACTTCCTCTTGCCACTTGTGCGTTGGGGCCATTCGACACTTCCCGTTGAGGCCCGTGACTCGGGCAGAGGCCCGCCGAGGTCCCTCAAGGTTCTGATTTCAGGGGGCGCCATCCGGCACCCCCTGAAGGGGTTCGATGGCCCGAGATCACTCTGGGAACAGAAGCAGCGAGCTGTGAACCTTTGGGATCTACAGACACCTCAGGAGCACGAGGCGTCATCGCCCATCCTGTTTTATTTCGATCCGGCCTTGCCGCAAGCGAGCCGATTCGAGTTGCTAGGACGTCCCTTGCTGGATCCAGGGCAGACGCCGGAACGGGTCTTCTTCTCGGCCGCGGCCGTGCCTGGGATCGGGATCGCCATTGCGGGCGGTGAGCTGCGGGACGGCCAAGCGCTCACGAACGTCGAGATTTACCTCGCCGACGAGAACCGCCAGTGCGAACTGGCAGCTCCGATGCTGAGCCCACGTACGCGCCACCAGGCTTACGTGCTCCGTCGTGGTACGAAGGCCTCGCTGGTATTGATAGGCGGCGTGCCCGGCACCGGCGCACCGAGCGAATTCAGCGCGGTGGAGGAGATCCCGATCCGTTAGTACCGCCCACCGTAAGCTATTACCTGAAAATGCAGCTCCTGGGCGATACTCGCCAAGGGGAGTGTGAGGGGGGCACCGTGGCCCCCCTCAAGAGTACCGCGCGCCTCCAGGAGATTTCAGGCAACTATTGATGGCGCTCGGTAGTTATACCGTACGCGGGCAGTGATGAGACCTTTTGCAGCCTGCGAAAGGTTGCGGCTGCTCGCGCCAGAGGCGCCCGGCGCCCATCAGGCGCCGAGGACACCGGCTGCCACCACCATCACTGCACCGATTTCAAAAAAGAGTTCCTCCAGTAGCATATGGACAGTATAGCATATCTGCGCTAGGTTCGTGGCGCAGATCAGGAGTGTGCATGAGTCCTCTGTCCATCGC
>SXIK01000233.1 GCA_005772855.1 Planctomycetia bacterium
CCGGAGGTTTCCCAGAGCGACTTGTGGAAGAGAAGAGGAGTACGCACTTCGACATAGCCGTTCCCGAGAAGGAGATCGCGCATTTTTTGGGACAGGATGTTGTAGACCAGAGTGCCCCTGGGCAACCAGAAGATGCAGCCTGGAGCCTCCGGGTGGTGCTGAAAGAGCTTGAGCTCCTTGCCGATTTTGCGGTGGTCTCGCTCCTGCGCGCTGTCGTGGCGGGCGATGTCGCGTTTCAGCTCATCCTTGGTGGGCCATGCGGTGCCGTAAATCCGTTGGATCTGCTTCTGGTCCGAATCGCCCCACAAATAGGCTCCAGAAACGTTGAAGAGCTTGAAGTGGCGGCACCTGCCGGTCGACTCGACATGCGGTCCCTTGCAGAGGTCAGTGAAGTCACCATTTCGGAAAACGCTGACAACCTCGCCTTCAACCCCCTCGTCGGACCCGCCTGTGGCTTTCGCCTCGATGAGCGTGAGCTTGTAGTCCTGATTCAGACCCCTGAAGACATCCAGCGCCTTCGCCTTGGCAAGAACTTCGTGTTCGAACTTTGCATTCTCCTGGACCACCCTTTCCATCTCCTTGGAGATCCTGGGCAGGTCGTCGACCGTGACGCGGTGCTCCATGTCGAAGTCGTAGTAAAAGCCCAGGAAGGGCTTTGAGATGGGGGGGCCGACGGTGAACTTGACCTCTGGCCAGAGGCGTCGAATCGCTGTTGCCATCACGTGCGCGGTCGAGTGGAGGATGGCGTAATGGTGGCCAGTTATCCCCTTGATTTCAGCGGATTCGGTCATGGAGCGGTTCAACTCTGCAGGGTAAAGCAGGCCATGATAAGCCCGGCCAATGAAAATGCAATGCGGGGCATTACCACTTGCAGGTGATCCGGGTCATTGATCGCAAGTCAGCGGACCTGGGGTCGCATGGTCGTAGCCAGAATTGGGGTAGGGGGCTCGCGGAGCGGAGCTTCCGCGGAAAAGAAAGTTGAGGAGTGAAATCGGGTCGGCAATATTCACCCTCTCATCGTCATTGGCGTCTGCAGCCAGCATGCAGGTGATCACTGCGCCCCGGAACAGGTAGTCGACGAGACGGATCGGGTCAGCGATGTTCACGGTGCCATCCCGGTTGGAATCTCCACGCACGAAAGCCTGGAGGTTGTTGCAGGCATCGCCAAGCCCATTGCCGTCCGAATCGACTTGGTCCGGGTTGGGGGTGAGGAGGCAGTTGTCGCAGGCATCGCCGATCGAGTCCAGGTCAGTGTCAGCCTGATCTGAATTTACGATCAGAGCGCAGTTGTCGACCGAGTCGGGCACGCCGTCGGAGTCCGTGTCGGGCTCGAGGATGTCGCAGAGATCCCCTATGTTGTCATTGTCGGAGTCGAGCTGATCTGGGTTTTCGGCGAGGGGGCAGTTGTCGCAAGCGTCGCCGACAAGGTCTGCGTCGGAGTCAACCTGATTGGAGTTCGCCACACGCCGGCAGTTATCTTCGCTGTCAAGGATGCCGTCACCGTCGTCATCGCCGTCGCACACGTCCCCGAGTTGGTCCTGATCGAGGTCGGCCTGGTCCGAGTTGGATACAAGCCTGCAGTTGTCCGACGTATCAGCGATCGTGTCGTTGTCGTCGTCGTCATCGCAGACGTCGCCGAAACCGTCTCCGTCGCTGTCGGCCTGATCAGGGTCGGAAGCATCTCTGCAACGGTCACAGGCATCGCCCACTCCGTCCCCGTCGGCGTCATTCTGCGAGGCGTTCGAGACAAGGACGCAATTATCCGAAGGATCAGGGACGCCGTCGTTGTCGTCGTCAGGATCACACACGTCGCCCATCCCATCAGCGTCGTGATCCTCCTGGCCGGGGTTGGCGACCAGGGTGCAATTGTCCGAAACGTCCTCGACTCCGTCGTTGTCGTTGTCCTCGTCGCAAGGGTCACCGAGGCCGTCGAGGTCCACGTCCTCCTGATCCTGGTTAGTAAGGTAGGGGCAGTTGTCTCCCAGGTCCGGAACACCGTCCATGTCGTCGTCGTCGTCGTCGCAGAGGTCGCCGAGGCCATCACCATCGTTGTCGTCCTGCGACGGATTGGGAGTGGTCGGGCAGTTGTCAAGAGTATCGTCGATTCCGTCCTCGTCGGAATCGGCAGCCCACAGTCATGACGAAGCCAAGGAAAGCAAGACGACTGCCGCGATCGACGTGCGCAGGAAGCCCAAAGAGGACCTCATTTCCGACTTGGACATGATTCTTCTCCTCGATCCAGTAGCCGCCCAAACAGGCTGCTAATCAGTTGCCATGAAAGGTATCTACTCTCTTCCACGCCAAAAAACCCAATGCTTGAAGTTTACACCGCGTCTTGTGGTCAGCGCAAGGCTGCACTGGCTACGGTGTGCAGATGGGTGTGCCTGGGGTGGTTGTGTTCAGGCCACAGCCAGGCGGAGGGGTGCTGGCGGTGCTTTGCCCGGACGGAAGAGGTAGCTAACCCTGCGAATCGAGTCCGCGACATCGACGCGATCGTCGTCGTTGGCGTCGGCGGCAAGCAGGGCAGCCGAGTGCGCCGGCCCTGAACAGGCAGGAAATGATCTGGACGCTGTCGCCAACATCGAGGCGGCCATCGCGATTTGCATCACCCTGGATGAACGTGATCCCGGTCTTTGCGCGAACGTCGCCGGCTGCTTCCACGGGCCGCCAAGCTCCGTCGCAAACTCTCCGGTCTCATCTCAACCCCTTGCCTGTCCCCTTGAACGAGTACGTGCCCTTCACCGGACCGGGCCTGCCGTTCACCCTGCCGGAGAGGACGAGGCTTGCCTTCAGCTTCAGGTTGAATGTGTCGGCTGTGCGGCCCGCCCTGGCCTTGGCGGAAACTGCGAGCTTGGAGACCTCGAGCCGCTCGAGCTCAAACGGCACCGTCGGCGGATGATCGGCGACGAAGTCGCCCAGATAGCTGTGCACGCTGTTCGAGTTCGGCCCCATGCCAGCCTTTCCCCTTCCGACATCGGTGTACGTGCCCAGGAACCGTCGGTTTTCCGCATCGATCAGAAGAAACCAGCCCCCAGGCAAACTCACAAGCGGCTCCCCATCATCGCCCTTGAGTTGAATCGGTCCGAAGGCCAGCACAAACTGCCCCTCCGTCGCAGTGGTGCGGGCTCCCCTGAACTTGTGTTTTGCGGTGCCGCTCAGGATCCAGGCGCCGCCCGCAAACTGAATCGACCGATTTTTCCGGTGCGGATCGGGGGGCAGCACTGCTCGCGGGAAGCGGGACAGAAGGTCCCGAAGAGCAGTGAATGATGTGGTCGACGATCCCAACGATTCATCAGCCGGAGGCTTGTCGCCGCCTGGATCGTCTGAAGGTGACGGGGCGACCCTCACCTCGCCGGTCTCGACCGCCGTGTTCCCCTGGTTATCCGTGACCCTCAGCTTGACCTGGAAATCTCCGCTCGACGCGTAAAGATGAGTTGCCACGGCACCCTCTCCTGGCATTCCATCGCCGAAGTCCCACGCGTATTCCAAGACCTTGCCGTCGGAGTCACTCGATTCAGAGGCATCGAAGGTGACGAGGAGCGGCGCCTGGCCCGAGGCGGGCTCGATCGTGAACGAGGCCACGGGCGGAGAGTTCACCGTGGGCGCACTGGTTGAGTTGGTCGCACCCGGAGTGCCGCCCCTCGCCGCCGAGGCCTTCCAGTTTGCGGCGTCGTTGCCGAACTTGTGGGCCGAGGTGCGTTCGAGTGAGGGGCCCGAGCCGTCCGGATCGAGAGCCCACGGCGCCTTGTCGTCATGGCGCAGGTGGTCGATCTCGATGAACTGCGCCTTCGGGTTCGGTGCGGGGGCCGGGCGCAGCAGCTCGAGTCGCTCGCCCGAGTCGTCGAGTCCGCCCGCGAAAGGCCCGGCGATGGGCGCGTCGGCGGGCACCTTGTGGCGACGGCGGAACTCCGCAGGGTCGATCCCGCAGAGCACCAGAAAGCCGTGAGAGGGAATGACGGTTCCGGCTGGAAATTCGAAGTCACCGCTCCCTTCCACATTCTTGACGCCGTGAAGGCGCCAGCCGAGCTGCGAGGTGCCGTCATGAAGCTCGATATCGAGTGACGTGAGGTTCAAGAGCTCAACAAACTGGTCGTCGCCCTCGAGAGGGTGGTAGTGGATCTCATTGATGACAACGGAGCCGACCCTTGGCTGCGCATTCGCGCCGCCCTTTCCGAGGCGAAATTCAGCCTTCGTCTTCGCGGAGTCGGCGCCGAACGTCGGGGCCGAGAGAGCCGTGAAGTCGAGCCCCCTGGTCGTCGTCACCAGCCCGAAGGGTATCCCATTTTCCGCGGCCTGGAACTTGTAGCCGGTGACGTGGCCTGTAAGTCTTCCCCGCGAGTCGGTGGCGGCCAGGTAAACAGCTCCGCCGCCGCCATCGAGCTTGAAGCTCGAGGGAGAGCCCGGGTTACTGTTGAACTGGTTCTCGTAAAAGACTGCGTACCCGCTGGAGGGGAGCACGATGCCAACGGGGATCTTGAACTTCTTGAGAGCCGACTCACTGTCGCGGTCGTCGCTCAGGAACCAGCCTCCGATGGGAATCGCCTCGCTCGTGGGGTTCAAGAGCTCGATGGCGTCCTCGAGAGGCTCGCCAGACTTGGTGAGCACTTCGTTGATGACAACGCCGCCGGAGTGTTGCGGTGGATCCACCGCGCCTGGTGAACCGTGGACGTTGGCGCTCGCACCCCAGCTCTGCGGCTTGTCGGGATCGCCGGCAGGGTCGGCGAGGACGAGCGAAAACCCATGGCCGTCCGGTCCAAGCGGCCAAAAGGCGCCATTGTCGTAGGAGACGGAGAAGAGCTCCCGGTTCGTCCCATCCACGAGTGAAATCTTCTCGCCGGCATTGTCCAGGTTCCCCTGGAAGACGCCGCCCAGGCGTACTTCGGGGTAACTTTGTTTGAAATCATCGGCATTGGAGGCGAGGACGAGGAAGCCTCCAGCTCGGAGCAGGGTTCCTGCAGCGAAGGTGAATTCGACCCCGTCCTTGAACTTCAAGCCGCCCAGGTCGGCTGCGGTACGGCCCGGGTTCCACAGTTCGATAAACTCATTTCCCTTCTCGCCCGGAGGGTTGTACATGATTTCGCTCACGAGGATCGCGGGCGCAGCGTTTGAGGCGAGGAATGTTCCCTCGGACAGCGCGCTCCAGGAACCGCCGGTGAGCGTGCGCGCTTTGATCACCGTGGGGCCCTCGAGAGTGACCGGGCCCAGGTAGACTCTCGCGCTGTCCCCGATGGCACCCGAGCCGTAGGCACGAGGATCCGAGCCGTTGGTGGTGAAGTAAATCGTGGCTTTCGAGCTGGTCGTGACTTCGAAGCGGATGGATCGAAGCGTACGGTCGTCTCCTTCCGGTCGCAGGCTTGGTGCGTTGACAGGAGGGTACAGGCCCTGCTTGCGGAGCTGTTCCAGGAGGAGCGAAGTGCGTGGCGGGAAGAACTGCTTGAGTAGACGCTTGCTCTCCGCGAGCCAGTGAGTCTTCCGGGTGTAGAGATAGTAAGGCCCGACCTGAAACGGGTGCACGTCGCGGCGGTAATCGCCCCACCGAGCCGACTCGGCGACCACGGCCCGCGCGACCTGATCGGAGAGCCTGATCCATCGCGATTCGGCGGCCTCACGCGTCAGGGCTCCGTCGCCGAACAGGTGCTTTTGAACACGGTCGGCGAAGAGGAGCCGAAACTCCTCGTTCTCGCGAAGCCTGGCGTAGAGAAGGGCAGGAGTATCTGGATCGTCGACGCCGGTCCGGTCGACTTTGGGGTCTTCTATGCCTCGCTCGGCGTCCCAGACGATGAACTTGAACTGCGCGCCCTTCTTGCGCTCTCGGCCCACGTACCAGTTGTGAAAGGGCCAGTCCCGTGTGCCGGCGTAGAAATTGAGGAGCATGTAGTCCGCCAGGTTGGTCAAATCGACGTACGCCTGGATTGCCTCGTACTGTTTCAGCGTTTTCAGGCCGGCATTTGCGATCGCCATCGCCTTTTCCCAGGCCGTTCTGTCGCCGTCGATCGCCTCGCCGGAGTTCAGAGCGTCGTAGTCTTCCTTGTCTCCGCCCAGGTGTTCGGCAAGGAACGAAGCGTCGGGCCGCTCGGTCAAGTTATAGAGGCCCCAGTAAAGCCCGTTCAAGTAACAATGGACCAGGATCCCCCGGCCCGACAGGTGACCCATCGCGGCCTGTGATTCGCGCACCCACTGGTCGCGAATGTACTGCGCGGAGATTCGTTGAGCCTCGTGTTGGTGAAGCCAGGAATTGTTGGTCTCGGCGCGGAGGACAAGGTTGTCGAAGCTGATCACGCTTGAGCCCGGGAAGACTGAGAACTTGAGCTTCCTTGGGCCGTATTGGTCCCTGAAAATCAGGCGGAAGGAGTGCTTGGGCGACTTCTCAGGCTGGCGGCTAGCTCCGCCGATGATTCGAACGCCGCAGTTGACCTGAAAGCCCTGGCGTGCGTCGGGATAGATGAGCTCGGCCGAAGCGGCCCGCTCCCAGGCAGCCCCATGCGAAAGAGAGTTTGAGTAGATCCCCTGCGGCCCGAAGAGGTCGTCCACGTCGAGGACGACGGAGACCGAGGGCAAGCCAAGAAGGCCTTGCTTCAGTTTGCCCTTGTCGTCGCTGCTCGACGCGATCGCCGGATCCATGGCATAGTCGGCCGCGGGATGGTTTGGCCACTTTTTTGGGAATCCGTCAGGGTCTGGAGGCTGGAGCGGGACCTGATCAGCAAACACGTAAGTCCATGTGACAGACTTCGAGGCCTTGAAGCCGTCCCTGAACGCGGCTGCTCGAAGCGTCGTGACGGCCTTGTCAGGGCTTCCCGAGATCAAAATCTCCCTGGTGTAACGCGTGCCGTTCCTCTTCGAGGGCTCGCTGCCATCCATGGTGTAGAAGATCGCCGTACCGGAGGTGCTCGAGCTCAGCGCGACCGTGAGAGGCCTGTCGTAAAAGCCTCTCGACGGAATCGCCCGGGGCGCGCTTACCTCCGGGAGGTGCTGCGCCTCCAACTTTCCCGTCCAGCTGCTGGTGGCGGACAGGGCGAACAAAGCAACAAACCAACAACTCTCCTGCGCCAGTTTCCCGGCGGCTGCACACGTTGACAAAGGCATTCACTGGATCCTTCTCTCGCAGGCTAACTTGCGAGGGACGATGTTTGCTGTCTACACATCGCCCGTTTCACTTCCTTATCCTCTAAATCATTCATGAACCCATCGAATCCTTATCAAACTGTTTTCGGGCACAATGTCAACGAGCATCCGCAAGGAGGGCCTGGTTCGCTGTATACCTGTGCAGGCCGCCCCAGGGTGAGTTCCTCCGCGGCGACTCGATCGACGACGGCTATGTCGATATCTCCAGTGCGGTCTTTACGCTCCACTTCCTCTTTCAAGGGGCGACTGAGCCGCCGGATCACGGCCAGTTCCTGCGAGGGTCGGATCCAACGGCGGACGGGCTTCTGTGTACGCGGCTTTGAAATCCATGCAAGTCCGGGCAAGATCGATGAGGTATTCACCGATCTCGGTGCGACAGCCTCCGTGCTCCCGGGCCCTGTGGCTGGGCTGGAAGTCGCCCGCATTCAGTCTCGGATTGTCAGTCCGTGTTCCGACAGCACTGCGGTGGGGTTCAGCACGGAAGATCCGAAGACACCTGGGGGGATCGCCACATTTCCAGCCACGCAATACCTTGTCCCGTGCCACGGTCCCTGACCCCCTGGTAAATGCGGACCTCGTTCGTGTTCGCTTTCGAGTGCGGGCCCCTTCTGCGGGGCCTGCCGATGTTTCCTTCAGCACCCAGTGCCAACGCCAGGTTCGCGCTGTCGCTGTCTTTCAGTTTCTTGCAGTGCCATCCCATCGAGGTGTAGGTCGAGCTGCCGGTGGATGCGGGATCTCCCTTGGCTCCTGGGCTTTGGCTCACGTGCGAGTTCGCAAAGGTCTCGATCCAGGAGGATTCCGGGTCGAGACGTTGTGCTGGTAGAAAAAAACTCCCCGGACTCGCAGAGGAGCCCGGGGAGTCCTGAACAAGGGACCCGCACAGGGGAGGCAAGGGACGCCAGTGGAGACCTTGAGTGTCACGGCCGGGAGGCGCGAGATGTTTCCCCGCATCAACCCGACATGGTGGACGCCTACGGCTCAGAGACGTTTGCGTGCGGACCGCTGACCTGGACGCGACGCTGCGGAGCGCCAGCCCACACCGGGCAAGGCACCGGGCGGCGCGTGGGAGAGCGGCCCGCTGCCGGAGTACCGGGCCGGCGGCAAAGCCGGGAACCGATCCTTCCATGGTGGTGGACGCGGCCGCTGGACTACGGACCCGGAAGCCGGAGCGCACAGGTGGGAATGGCGCACCCGGCCGGGCAGCCGGCCGAAGCCGGCACGAGGAGCATCAAGATGAATCGGCTCAGCACCCGTGCCGCCACCCCGTGGTAACCCGAGGGCAGGCCCGGCCGAACGCCGCGAAGCGGTGTAGCACCGTGCGGCAAGCGCAGGCCCACGCGGGGAACCGAAGGGGCTGTGGGAAAAGGAAAAGGGCAGCAAGAATCCTCCCTGAACGCCGATTTTTTCTCCTCGCCAGTCGTCGCAGTCACCCGAGCGAGGCAGCCAAGAGTACGATGCGGCTCTTTCGATAACAAATCGGCGCAAGGGGGCGGCATAACCATGGAACTCTCCGTGTTTTCGGCCTGGAGGCCTGAAAGTTGCCATGAGTGCACGTTCCAGCGCCGGGAGCCCTACGAGACCTGTCGAGCTGCCTTACAGCCTGTTGAAGAAGTCCGCGCGGCCGCGCCAGGCCCAAGTGCAAGCGCCAGAAGGAAGGAGAACGGAGGCATCCTTGGGCAAGCATTCGCGGAGGCCACGCCGAGGTCTGGCGACGCGGCGCCGCCAGCATTTCGGCCTGGCGCTTCGGGTTCGGGCGGCGGTGAGCCGTCTCTGGCGTTGCCTGGACTCGGGGGGGCGCTCCGCGAGGCCGCTGTGGTCCTTCGCGCCTTGCATCCGACCCGCTGGCCTTGTAACGCTGCCCGCGGGGACTTGTTCAACAGGCTGCTATGTGTCGACCCCGCGGATGGATCACTCTGCGGCCCTTGAGCTTCTTTCCTGGCGATCGACAATCCGCCCGTACATTTCGGGCCGACGGTCCTTGAAGCGGTCGATGATGTGTTTGTCTGGCACACGTACGAGGCGCTTGGAGCGTGCCAGCGCAACGTCGATCTCCGCGTAGAGCACCTCTTCACGTTCGTGGAGCGCCTCGCAGATCGGGGAACCATCAGGTTTGCAAGCCTTGGAGTGGCCGATGAAGCGAAAGCCTCGCTCCGTGCCGACGCGGTTCACGGCAAGAAAGTAGACGTTGTTCTCGAGCGCACGCGCGTTGATCACGTAGGTGGCCGTGCACTCGCTGCCGGGAGGCCAGTTGGTCGGAAGCGCGATCATGTCGGCGCCGTCGAGTGCCATGACACGCGCCGCTTCGGGGAATGCACCGTCATAGCAGATGTGCATGCCAACCCTGGCAATCCCGATATCGTAGACCCTGAAGGGACGGTCTCCGGGCGTTGTGAAGCGGTCGACGCCGAGGTGGGGGAGGTGGATCTTGCGGTAGGAGCCGACGAGGCCGTTCGGGCCCACGAGAGCGCATGCGTTGAAGACGCGCGAGCCATCGGCCTCGAGGAGTCCATACATGACGTGGATTCCGAGCTTCTGGCAAGTTTCGGCGAATTGTGCTGTGCTTGGGCCGGGGATCGGCTCGGCAAACTTGCGGGCCTCTTCCAGGCTCTCGAAGCAGTAGCCAGCAAGCGCGCATTCGGGAAAGATGACGAGCCGTGCGTCATTGACTGCAGCTACCTGGAGGACGGATAGCATCCGTTCGAGGTTGCGTCCGGGGCACCCGATGTGAATGTCCATCTGCGCCAAGGCGGCGGTGAAAATTGGGTTGCTCATGGATCCTGAGCGTAACCGATGGCCGGGGGGAAATGGAGGGGCCAGGCGCGTACGATCGAACCTTCACAATAGCGCGTTGCTGGAGTTTGCTGGACGAGTCTGCGCCTTGAAGGCGGAATTCTAACCGCAGGGCATGACCTTTTCCCACTGACCCGAGTTCGCTGAACGTTCGCAGGCGTCGAGGTAGGATTGCACCTCGGCGCCGCGGATCAGGTCGGGCTGCTCCGGTTTGCCGGTCCGGACAGCGCGGATGAAACGCTGGTAGATTGTTCGAGCAGGCTTCAGTTTGCGGGTCTTCCATGTCACCGCGTCCCTGTCCTTGCCCAGGCACACTTTGAGGAGGTGTTCGCCAACGTCGAGGTCAAAGCTCACAGCGCCGAGTGTGCCATGAGCCTCGAGCCGGAGGTGGTTCTTGTGCCCGGTGGCCCAGCGGGTGGCCTGGAGGAGGCAAAGAGCGCCGCTCTTGAGCTCGAGCTCGATCACGGCCGTGTCGTTGGCATCGAGCGCCCCACCCTTCCACTCGGTTACCAGCTTTCGGTCCCGGGTTATCTTGGGAAACGTTCGCAAGTCGCAGCGCACCCGCGCTATTGATCCCGTGACGGCTGTGGCGAGGTCGAGGATATGGCAACCGACATCACCCAATACGCCGAGTGAGCCCATGGACGTCTGGAGGCGCCAGAGCCAAAGATCTTGCGTCCAGTGGCCCCAGACGGGAGCGCTGAGCCACGTCTGCAGGTAGAAGCCATGCACGTGTCGCAGGTCGCCGATCTTGCCCGCAGCGACAATTTTCGCCGCTTCCTCGAGCGCGGCGGAGCGCCGATAGCTGAAATTCACAAGGTGGATAATGCCCCGGCTCGACGCCCGCTTCGCCTCCCTGGCGACGGCTTGTGCCTCCATCAGCGTGACGGCCAGCGGCTTCTCGCACAGTAGATGGCGGCCGGCGCGCAGCACTCGTATCGAATGGTCTGCGTGGAAGCGATCCGGAGTCACCACGCTGACGGCGTCTGAACGCTCGATGACCTCGTCAAGGCTCTGCGCCGCGCAGGGGATCCCGTACTCCTTCGCGAAGGCCTCGGCTCTTCTCCCATCGACGTCGTGGCAAGCAACCAGCTCCACGCCGCTAATTGCCTTGAATGCGTTCGCATGGCTCTCCCCCATCCTGCCTGTGCCGATGAATCCGATCCGGACGTGCTTCAAGTGAAGATCTTCTCTGGCGCCTTGTCGGCGGTCACGTTGCGACTGTCGCCGACGCTCTTCCAGAGCGACCCCTCGGGTCTTGCCCAGTGGACGGCGTTTTGAAGCACCAGCTGCACCTGCGGAAGGTGATAGGTTGGATACAACTCGTGGCCGGGCCGGAAGTAGAAAATCTTTCCGTTTCCGCGCCGGAAGCAGCAACCCGACCGGAACACCTCGCCTCCCTGGAACCAACTCAAGAAGACGACCTCGTCCGGGTTTGGAATCGAGAAGGGCTCGCCGTACATCTCCTCGTGCTCGATCTCGAGGTAACGTCCGAGCCCCTGAGCGATCCGGTGGCCGGGGTTCAGAACCCAGAGGCGCTCCTTCTCGGCAGCCTCACGCCACGAAAGCGAGCACGGTGTTCCCATGAGCCGCCTGAAGATCTTCGAGTAGTGGCCGCTGTGCAGAACAATGAGCCCCATGCCTTCGAGCACGCGCCTCTGCACGCGGTCCACGATGGTATCCGCAACGTTCTTGTGGGCCTTGTGGCCCCACCAGGTGAGGACATCGGTTTCTTCGAGCACTGCCTCCGTGAGCCCGTGCTCGGGCTGCTCGAGCGTGGCCGTCTTGACGGCAAGTGCGGGGTCTTGCCGCAGCGACGACGCAATGGTGGAGTGCATGCCCTCTGGATAATTGGCTCGTACAGCGGGGTTCAACTGTTCGTGGACGTTTTCGCCCCAAACGGTGACTTGGATCACTGCATAGTTCCTTTCTCAAATCGCAGATCGGTCCCGGGGATCATCAGGGCGAAGTCTTTCCCAAAAGCTCGGCTGGGGGTTGCGAAACCACGGGGAGCCTCATTGCGCAAGAGCCGCTCCACGACTGCCAGAGCCGACAGGACCGTGAACGTGTAGCCGCCGGCTGTCTCCATCGTCGCCTCGAGGCTCTGGCCGTGGTCGTCGGAGGCTCGGCCCCAGATGGACATGCGGCTCCTTGCAAGCTCCTCGGGTGTTGGTCCGTGGACGCGTTTTTCAACCCGCCGTTTGAGCCACTCCCGCACGAATCCCAGTTTCAAGACGGGCTGGAGCCACCTCGACCGTCTCAGATTCGCGATCGAGCGAGGCGAGGCGGCCGCGTAGACCTCAATGTTGGGCACCCCGGTCGAGTGGTAGGCGCTGGAGATGTCACCCCAGGGAATCGTCACTGCGAGGTGCTTTCCCGCTCTGAAGGGAACTTCCATCGACTTCCATCCTGGCGGCACGGCGGTGATCCTGCCGTTCAGTCGCACGCGTCCGCCGTTTGGGGCTCTGTCAATCATGGTCTTCATTGTTCCAGGGCTGAGGCCGCCACGTGACCGGAACGCAAGCTCCAGATGCGTGGCGCTGGGGAGCCTTGAAACCAGGGATGCCGCAAGGCAGTCGGTGGGTACCACGTCGAAGCCAACCGCTGGAAGAAGCGTGATTCCGGACTGAGCGGCCGCATTGCTCCGCTCGGCTGCGGCTTCGATCACGTCGATTTCGCCGGTGATGTCGATGTAGTGCACACGGGCTCGAATGCAGGCGTCCATCGTCTGCCGCGCCGTTGCGGAGAAGGGGCCTGCGCAGAGCACGACCGCTGCGAGGCCCGAGATCGACCTTGCGATCGATTCTGGGTCGTCGAGCCTGAAGACACGGCCTTCGAGGCCCAAGCGGGCCACAAGGGGCTCGATGCGATCGCGGGTTCGGCCTGCAAGCACCGGACGCTGGCCGCGCCGGGCTGCTTCCTCGGCGAGGAGTTGGCCAGTGTAGCCATTGGCTCCGTAAAGCATCCACGGGTCGGACGTGCTGGACATGACGAAGGGAGACTGCATAGCACTCCCTGGCCCGCTGTGCAAGGCTGAGGATTTGGTGGCAAATGTTTTGAATTCAACACGTTCTCACCCTTATCGTGGTCTGCATGCGGGTTTCTTTTCTTGTTGCCTCTGTTGCCGCCACCATGGAAAGTCTCGTCGTCAGGTCGCCTGGGCGCACTTTCCACTGCGAGCCTCGAAACGTTGGGCCCTGCCAGTCAACTGACAGAAGAAGGAGCGCGAGTTCTTGTTGAGATCTACCCTGGCTCTGACGCGTCGGGCTTTGCTTCTGCTGGGCTGGTCTTGCCTCTGTGGCTGCGGCGGCGGCAGCGGGAGCTCGGGGTTTGGATCCGCCAAAGATAGCAGCGACAGGCCGAGCGGCGGATTTGGCTCGGCCCTGGCATCGCCGGGCGATCTCAATGGTGACGGGCGGACCGAGCTGGCCGTCGGTATCCCCGGTTTTGACGGAAAATCGGAGGATCAAGGCGCTGTTGACATCTTGTTTCTCCAGGGGGATGGCAGCTCCGAGTCGCGTTTCCGCATAGCTTCCAGGGAGAACGGCTTCAGCGGCGACCTCGATCGGTTCGACTCCTTCGGTAAGGGGTTGGCCTTCCTGGGCGATCTTGACGGCGACTCTGTCAATGACCTGGCGGTTGGCGCGCCAGGCGATGATGACGGCAAACTGAGGGCGGGCGCTCTCTGGATCCTTCTCTTGAGCGCCGAAGGTAGCGTCAAGGCTCATCAGAAAATTAGCGCAATTAATGGTGGATTCTCTGGTGAACTGGATTCGAAGGACGAGTTTGGATCCTCGGTGGCTGTGGTGGGAGACCTGGACGGCGATGGCTTCTCGGAGGTTGCCGTGGGCGCTCCCGGGGACGACGACGGCGGTGACGGTCGCGGGGTTGTTTGGCTCCTGAGTCTCAACCCCAACGGAAGTGTACGGCAGACACGCAAGATCAGTTCGCTCGAGGGCGGATTTATCGGGCCGATCGAAAACAAGGACCACTTCGGGGGCAGTTTGGCGGCCCTTGGGGACCTGGACCAGGACGGCGTGCCCGACCTCGCGGTCGGCGCTCCACTTGACGGGGAGGGCGGTTATGCCAGTGGCGCTGTGTGGATCCTGTTTCTGAAGGCCGACGGCACGGTCAAGGCACAGCAGAAAATCAACTCGGCACAGGGCGGCCTTTCCACTGACATTCACGGACGTGACCAGTTCGGCGCTGCACTGAAGGCGATCGGCGATTTGAATGGTGACGGAGTTCCAGAGCTTGCGGTGGGGGCGCCGGGTACCGATGGCAAGCTCGAGCGTGGCGCCCTCTGGGTCGTTTTCCTCGAGCGAGACGGCGCGGCATCCTCGAGTGTCAAGGTTCAGAATGGAGATCCGGGCCTCGTCGATGAGCTCGGACCCCTGGACCGGTTCGGCTCGGCGGTCTCGGACCTGGGTGATCTCGACCTTGACGGGCTGAGCGATGTCGCTGTGGGAACTGACCAGGTGCGATCTCGGGGGCGAAATTCGGGCGACGTGTGGTTCCTTTTCCTGCGCGAGGACGGCACGCTTCGCTCCTCACGCCTCATGCACTCAGCGTCACGGCGTTGAAGAGCTCCGCCAGTTCTTGTCAAGTTTCCGGACGGCAAGGACGAGGCCAGAGTGTTGGGGCGCACCCGTAGCCTCACTCCACGGCACATTACAGGAACGGTTTGACCATTCCTGTATTCCGAGGCATTCTCCAGAGGAACTTTGGATGTAATTGGGCATCTCTCAAGGTAGATAGTGACTCAAAAGGTCTACAAGTTTGAGCCCGGGCAGTGCGTTTGCCTGCTGGGCGATCTGGGCGCCGGATCCCAGAAGGCCAACGTCCTGAAGCTGAGCGGGACGGAGATGGTCCTCGAGGCGACTGTGCCCCTGAGGGCAGAGCAGTTCGTCTACACGACGATCAAGCTCGCCGATGGGCCATCGCTTGCCCTCAGTGGACTTGTCGTCACTGCCGTTTCCGGCGGGATCCTTGTCCAGTGGACGCACTCAAACCCGCTAGAAACAGATCGCATTGATGCGTTGCTGAACGAGTACATGAAGGCTCGTCCGGAGACAGCCGTTGCGCAGCCTGCATCCTCGCCAGTGCCACCTCTGCCCGCCGCCGCCGAGCTTGCCTTCGTGGGCACGGTGAACAGGACGAAGCCACACATCACAAGGGCTCCGACCCCTCCGGCTGTGGAGTTGGCCGCGCGGGAAGCCGAGTCTTCCCCGGGGGGTGCCACGGATCTGGACGCCAAGCTCCGCAAGAAGTCCAAGACGGTTCGCTCCGCCGACCTTGCCTCGCGGGTGAACACCGTTCAGGTCGTCAATATGAGCACGATCCGCGACCTCGTAAAGGAGGCCGTGGATGAATCAATCGCACTGCACGCGTCCAGCATGTCCGAGTCGGACAAGAAGCGCCTTCTCGAGGAGGCCGAAGCCTCCTTCGCTGAGCGACTCTCGCTTTTCAAGGCGGAGAAGTCAGGCCTCGAGGTGCAAATCAATACGCTTGAGGAGAGCCTCCAGAAAGCCCAGGCCCTGCTCAACGAGGAGCGGGGCAAGGTCCTGCTTGCCAGCCAGTTCACGGTCTCCGATGCCGGAATGATGGAGCTCGAGCAGCGCTTGGGCCGGCTCCTCGAGCATGCGCTGCATACGGGCAAGGTCGGCAAGGAGCTTGAGGACCAATTGCGGGCTGTTGTCTCAAGGCTCCTCGATGACGAGCGGGACAAGATTCGAGACCAGGCACAGCAGGCACAGAATGACAGAATCAATCTCCTGGAGCGCAAGGTGCAGCGCCTTGCTTCGTCGCTCGAATGTGCCGAGTCGGAGCGTGATCGGGCCAGGGAACGAGCCGTCGCGCTCGAAGCCTCAGGCGGCATGTCTCTTCACAATGTGATGAAGGCAGGTCTCGATGCGACTGATCCACAACGCAACCGGAAGTTGGGCCTCCTGAAGGAGATCTTCAGGCTCAATCAGGAGATTCGCCAGAAGCTGATTGAGGAAGGCCGCCTGCCGCGGCGTGCGGCCGTTTCTGACGACGGGGAGCCCGTGAGGCAACCCGCCTTGTCGCCCGAGCAGGTTCGGGTGGAGGAGGCTCGCATTGCGGAGGACCTTGGCATCATCAGAACTTTGCCGGTGGGCTCGCGGTCGGAGGATTCCTCGGCTCCGGAAAACGAGGAGTCGCCAGCGGCAGCCTGCGTGCTCGTGTCGGGCACCGACACAGACCCGGACGACACGCTCTGGGAGCCTTCCGGGAAGTTGACACTGGATTCGCAGCCACCAAAATTTAAACGACTGGGAAGCGGGCAATAGCTCCCGCGCAAAGGGTTATGAGTCTCTTGAAAGAGGAGTTCGAGAATGTCCGAAACAATTTTCTTGGGTGTTGACCTCGGAACGAGCCGAACGTCGATCACAACGTCGACGGGCGTTCGCGAGACCGTCTGGTCCTATGTGGGTTACCCGAAGGACCACGTAGCCAGAAAGAAGTTTGGCGGCCGTGACATCATTTACGGCAGGGAGGCGGTCGAGAACCGCATGGCCCTCGACCTGGTCCGTCCGCTTGCCGGCGGCTCGATCAAGGCGCGTGATGGCCGGGACACGGCCGAGATGAAGCGAGCGTTGAAGGACCTGGTGCAGTATACGGTGAGCCTCGCCAAGGCTCCTGCCGGTAGCACCATCTTTGCCGTGATCGGCGCGCCCGCCGAGGCGAGCGTCGAGGGCCGGGCGACGTTGCTCGAGGCCGCCGCAAGCTGCATCGACAGTGTCATTATCTGCTCGGAGCCATTCTCGGTGGCCTACGGCCTCGACTTCCTGGACGATACGCTCGTGATTGATGTTGGCGCCGGTACCACCGACCTGTGTCGCGTCCACGGCACCATGCCCGGACCGGACGACCAGCGCACGCATGAGGTGGCGGGCGACACTATTGACCAGACGCTTGCGCACCTGATCAAGCGAAAGTTCCCCGAGGCCCAGTTTTCGATCCATATGGTGACGAGCTTCAAGGAGAAGTTCTCGAGCGTCTCGAAGAACTTGGACCGTGCTGTCGTGACGATGCCGGTGGCCGGCAAGCCGCAGCCGTTTGATATCACAGACTGTGTCTTCGAGGCCTGCTACTCGATTGTGCCTCCGACTGTGAAGGCCCTACAGGACTTGATCGCTACTTATGACCCCGAGTTCCAGTCCAAGATGAGAAATAATGTTCTCCTGGGCGGTGGGGGTAGCCAGATCTCCGGGCTGGGCCGTGCGATCGAGGAGGCCCTTGGCGAATATGGGGGTGGCAAGGTGATGACGGTGGAGGAACCACAGTACGCCGGCTCCAATGGCGCATTGAAGATCGCGCTCGACATGCCCGGGGAGTATTGGAAGGAGTTTGCGAACAGGGCCGAGGTCGTTGCTGCCGTGCCTTCGAAGGCTTGACAGCCTGCAGGCAGAATTGGTCTTGACGGAACTGGGATTAACGCAGGCCGCAGCGTAAGTTGCGGCCCGCGGTTTTTTTTGGCGGGCGTTGTTCCGGTGCCTTGGCCTTTTTCATCCAATACACTGAGAAGCACAATCATTCAGACATGAGAACATGTACTCTCTGGCTCGTTGGCCTCTGTATGTCGCCGTCCGCCCTCTTGGGGACGGGCACGGACCAGAGGGCCGTGATACAGGGCGCGGCAAGGAAACTTCTGGCAGAAGGCCATGCCTGGGAAACCCAGGCGGAGACGCGGGGTCCGATCGAGGCCGGCGAGAGCAGCCGAGGCGCCATCGCCAGGGACGGTTGTCTGTACGCCTCCTTGAGCCCCGGAGCGGGGATCGAGATTGGGAGGCAGGGAACAGCCACCGCCGTGCTTCTCGAGGGCAACTGGATGACTCTGGCACAGGCCGCAGCCCGTTCCGGAGGGGAGTTGGCGCAGCGCCTGTCTGCACTCGCACCCTTGAAACTCCCGGCCGCCGAGGCGGAAGAGCTGGCTGCCAGGGTCTCCAACCTCCAGCAGGATGGGGAGCTCTTCACGGGAAGGCTGAACCCCGAGGCTGCTGGAGAGCTACTTTCAGGACGCGGAGGTGGGCGGCGCGATGACCCCGTCAAGAGTTTAGGCGGAACCGCGGAATTCCTGGTGAAGGAAGGTACGCTCCGGCAACTCACCCTGACGTTGAAGGGGACGCGCTGGTCCGGGGGCAAGGAAGCTCCCCTGGAACTCAAGGTAGTCACTCGGTTCAGCCAGATCGGTTCGGCCGTGGTCAACCTCCCGGCCGATGCTCGAGACATCGTGGAATCAATCGCCAGGGGGAGTCCTTCGCCGGTTTTCGTTCCCGAACCTGGATTCAGGAAGCTTTTCAACGGCCGCGACCTTGCCGGTTGGGCCGGCCGGTCGGAGCACTGGTCGGTGGAGGACGGCGCCATTACCGGCAGGACCACGAGGGAGAATCCCGCCAGGGGGAACAACTTCCTCGTGGCCAGAAATGGAGACAAGAGCCTGATCGTCGCTGACTTCGAGCTTCGATTCTCCTACAGGATTGTCGCGAACAACGCCGCGGGATTCGCCAATTCAGGTGTTCAGTACCGGAGCAAGGAGCTCCCGAACTTTGTCGTTGCCGGCTACCAGGCCGACTTCGAGGCGGGAAGCCAGTTCTCGGGCATTCTCTACGATGAGGCGGGCGGTGCGGGCGGGAGGGGAATCATGGCCAACCGGGGAGAGTCGGTGATCTGGGGCGCCGACGGCCACAAGAGGGTTGAGGGGCAACTTGCCGACTCCGCGGAGATCCAGAAATCCATCAAGCTCAATGACTGGAACGACTACGTCATCATTGCCGAGGGAACCCGCCTGGAGCACTTTATCAATGGAGTCCAGGCCATGGACGCCACCGACGAGCACGAGGCGAAGCGGCTCAAGTCGGGAGTGCTCGCGATTCAGATTCACGCGGGCGAGCCGATGACCGTACAGGTGAAAAATGTGCGGATCAGGACTCTCGGCAGCCCCGATCGAACCGGAGGGAGCAACCTCAAGGCAGCGAATGGCTTCAAGGTCGAAGTGCTCTACACAGTGCCGAAGGAAACGGAAGGTTCCTGGGTGGCTCTCTGCACGGATCCGAAGGGACGCCTCATTGTCTCGGACCAGAATGGGCCCCTTTACCGGCTGACCGTGCCCCGCTCCGGTGCCCGAGTGGTTCGCCCTGAACGGATCAACCTCGAGATCGGCGGTGCCCACGGACTTCTCTGGGCCTTCGATAGCCTCTACGTCATGGTGAACGAGAAGGATCCTCGCGGACTCTATCGGGTCCGCGACACCGACGGCGACGACCGCTTCGACAAGGTCGAGTTGCTGCGCGAGATTCAGGGTCGAGGGGAGCACGGGTTGCACTCCATGGTGCTTTCCCCCGACGGGAAGTCCCTGTACGTGGTTTGCGGGAATTCCACGACCTTGACCAGACTCGATGCTTCCCTCGTCCCTCAAAACTGGAGCGAGGACGACCTTCTCCCCCGCCTGCCCACAGGCTTCATGGACGACTCTCTCGCGCCGCAGGGCTGGATTGCCAGGACCGATCCGGAGGGCAAGAGCTGGGAGCTCGTGGCGATGGGATTCCGCAATCCATTTGACATGGCACTCAACAGGGTCGGGGAGCTCTTCACCTACGATGCCGACATGGAGTGGGACATCGGAGATCCATGGTATCGCCCTACTCGCGTGAATCACGTCACAAGCGGCGCTGAGTTCGGCTTCCGCAATGGCAACGGAAAGTGGCCCGAATACTACCTCGACAGCTGCGGCAAGGTGGCCAATCTCGGCCCCGGCTCGCCCACCGGGATCACTTTCGGCTACGGTGCCCGGTTTCCGGCAAAGTACCAGGAGGCTCTGTATCTTTGCGATTGGAGTTTTGGCAAGCTCCGGGCCTTTCATCTGAACCCCGACGGTGCAAGCTACACTGGCGAGGCGGAGGACTTCGTCAGCGGCCAGCCCTTGCCCCTGACCGATGTCGTGATCAACCCCCTCGATGGGGCCATGTACTTCACGGTGGGAGGGCGTGGCGTCCAGTCCGCGCTCTACCGAGTGTCGTACATCGGAGATGAGGCCACAAAGGCAAGCCCGCCCGACACGCGCCTCCAGGAGCAGCGCGACCTCCGCCGCAGGCTCGAGGCCTTTCACGGGCATGCCGATCCGGCCGCAGTGGAGGCTGCCTGGCCCCACCTGGCCGACAGGGACCGGGTCCTGCGCTATGCCGCTCGAATTGCGCTTGAGTGGCAGGATCCCTCTCTGTGGCGCGAGAAGGCTCTCGCCGAGAAGGATCCCCGAAGGGCCATCGCGGCTCTCCTGTCGCTAGCTCGCGTCAGCTCACGCGACAAGGTACATCGAAAGGAGACCGATCCACCCGCTGACCCGATGCTGCGAGGACGCGCCCTCGCAGCGCTCGAGACGATCGACTGGAGCACTCTCGGACACGACGACGCGGTGGACTTGCTGCGCGCCTACTCCGTCGTCATGATCCGCCTCGGAAGCCCGGACGAATCCAGTCGGTTCAAGCTCATCGCGAAGTTCGATCCCCTCTTCCCGGCAAGGAACCGGCAAGTGAACGCTCTCCTGGCCCCGCTCTTGGTGTACCTGGAGGCACCCAGCGCCGCGGGCAAGATCCTGGCCGCGATGCGCGGAGCGCTCACACAGGAGGAGGATGTGGACTACGCTCTCGCCTTGCGCACTCTGAAGACAGGCTGGACGATGCCGTTGCGCGAGGAGTATTTCCGGTGGTTCACCACCCGAGCTGCAACTTACCGCGGAGGCAACACCTTCGAGAGTTCGCTGCGGACTCTGAAGGCCCAGGCCGTTGAGCTGCTGAGTCCGGAGGAGAAGACCGCGCTGAAGCCCATCCTCGAGGCGGCTCCGGAGCACCGATCGCTGGCAGAAATCCTTGCTGCTCGCAAGTTTGTCAAGGAATGGAAGCTCGACGAGCTCCTCCCCATCGTGGACAAGGGGCTCCAGGGGGGTCGAGATCCTGAGCGCGGTCGTCGCCTCTTCGGCCTCGCGGGGTGCGCAGCCTGCCACAGGTTCGAACAGGACGGTGGAGCCGTTGGCCCGGACCTTACCGGGGTCGCAGGAAGATTCAGTGTGCACGACCTCCTGGAGTCCATGGTGGAGCCCAACAAGGTGATCAGCGACCAGTATGCCGCGATCACTATCCAGAAGAAGAACGGAGAGCTCATTTCAGGGAGAGTCGGCAATCTTTTTGGTACGACGCTCAACATTGTCGAGAACATGTTTGAACCGGGACGTATGGCGAACGTGAACCGCGCCGACATAGAGTCCATGGAGATCTCCAGGGTTTCCATGATGCCCGAGGGTCTCCTCAACAGTCTGGAGCAGGACGAGATCCTGGATCTCGTCGCGTACCTCCTCGCGCGGGGCAACTCGAAGGGGCCAGCCTCTCGGTGATTTCCCCCTGAGGGCAGATTCAGCACCCGCGGGGCGCCGCCTGGATCTGCGTGGGATCCGAGAAAAGTTCATGGTAAGTTGTGGTGAAGCGGAGCCTGAAATTCTTGTCCTCACGGCCCGAGTCAAATGGAGGGAGAGCGCCATGATCGTTGACGTCCATACCCACGTTCCGGAGTTTCGTGAGGCCCCGTTGCATGTCCCCGCGCCGCGTGCCGACATGGCGCCGATGCGACCCGATCAGCCCAACCCAGTCGTGTACACGTGGGTAGATTACTTGCGCGCCATGGGACCTGCCGAGGTTTCGATCTGCTTCAATATCGCCGCACCGCCCCCCGGGGATCCCTCCCCGGAGACGGGATTTCGTACCAGCGCGGCTGTGATCAACGATCAAACCGCCGAATTTGTCCGCGCCCATCGCGATCGACTGATCGGCTTCCTCTCCGTCCATCCGCGCCAGCCGGACGTTCTGGAGGAGATCGAACGGGCGAGGAGCGATCTCGCGCTTCGCGGCATCAAGCTAGGACCCAACTACCAGAACTTCGACCCTCTCTCGGAAGAGGCCTTTCGGGTTTACCGGCGCGCCCAGGAGTTACGATTGCCGATCCTCTTCCACCAGGGCACGAGCCCGGTGCGCCATGCCGACCTCGACTTTGCGCATCCGCGCCACATGGACCGGATTGCCACGGCGTTCCCCGACCTGAAAGTGATCCTCGCGCACATGGGCCATCCGTGGTGGATCGACACCATCGCGGTGATTCGCAAGCACCCCAATGTTTACGCCGATATTTCGGCTCTCTTCTATCGGCCGTGGTCGCAGTGGGAGTGCTTTCGGTATGCCACTGAGTGGAGCGTGCTGCACAAGATGCTCTTCGGCACGGATTTTCCAGTCGCGACAGTCGAGGAGACGATCGCCGGGCTCCGTCGGGTCAACGATCCGATCGCGAAAACCGGCATGCCGCGAGTCCCGGAGAACGAGTTGGAAGCGATCGTTCAGCGCGATAGCCTGAGCCTGTTGGGTCTGGAGCGCCCCGCCTGAATCGCAAGGAAGCGCTAAATAGTCCGGAGCGATTTCGAGTGTTCAGCATTCGCCGGGGAGTTTTCCGCGATGGCGCGAAGCGAAGGCCGACCGCGATCCTGGAAGGATCGCAGAGTCCAAGCGACAAAGCCAGCGCGGAGGAGAACCGGCGAGGCGCCACCCCGAATTGTGCCTGGCCATGTAGCTTGAGGTCACGCGTCCTGACCCGTCTGTCCCACCCGTCATTGCTCTTCCGAGTACTTGCGGGCCATCCGGACGATGTCCCGCTGCTCCTCGGGCGAGACTTGAAGGTTCGGAGGACGCACTGGCCCTCCAGCTCTACCCAGAGCCTCCAGCGCCACCTTGATCGCACTCACGCTGTATTCCGGCTTGAGGTCGCGCATCTTGACTGCTGGTTCGATGCGGCTTTTCAAGACCTCGTTCATGCCAGATAGATTCCCGGCCAGCCCATGTTTGCAGAATTCCGCGCAGGCACGAGGCACAAGGGAGGCAACTGTTGTTGCACAAGCCCGCGCTCCTTCAGGCCAGGCCTGGACGGCGTGGTTCTCGCCTTCCGCAATCCAGAGGAAGCGGTCTGAAATCAGAGAACCGAGAGCCTTGCCCATGGCGAGCTCACCACTGGAGTCCATGAACCCGACAACATTGGGCAACTCAGCCACACGGCGAATCACGTCGGGCCAGTAACTGTTCTTGCCCCGAGGATAAAGTATCACGCCAATATCAACGGAGCGTGCCACATTCAAGAAGTACTCGTAGGTTCCTTCGAAAGTCTCGCCAGCGTGCGAAAACAAAAGGATCCCGTCTGCGCCCGCCATTTGCGCATTGCGGGCATGGCGCAATGCCAATCCGTAACCGCCTCCAACTCCAACGACCACAGGCATTTTCCCCCTGGCGCCGGCCACTGCGGCAAGTGCCAGCGCGTTCTGCTCATCGGGGTCCAGGGAGAAGAACTCGCCCAGTCCTGCACCGACCACGATGGTCATGTTTTCGGCGACGTTCAAGTCCGCATGAAAAGCGATATTCTTGCGAAGCCCCTCGGCGTCGAAGTCCCGGTTGGGGAGGAAGGGAGTAATCTGGAGGTTGTGCACTCCACGCAAGGCAGGGATGAGGTCCTTCACGGACCGAGGAGCGAGTCTCTTCGGCTTGCTTGCCGGCAAGTCTTTGGCCAGAACGCCGCGCGTCGCGACCCAGGAACTGGTCGCCAACATGGTTGCTTCCTTGAGGAAAATACGTCTGGAGCTTTGCTTCACCTTGCACCTCGCTTCCTGTCAAAATGGCCTGGTAGGTACCCTACTCTGACCGAGGGCCTCCTACAATGCCAGAGTGTGGGTTTGGCCTCAGGACGTGCTTCTGCGAGCGGACGGGAGCTGGCGCCGCCTTTCGTGGTCGCCGAGCCAGCGCTCAAATCAACTCGTCGGTCTGCGATGAGACGACCAGCAGGAGGCAGCCCTTCTCCGTCGACTGAACGCCGTGGTCTGAGTTTGCTGCGGCACACTGGTAGTCGCCAGCCCGAAGAACTTCTCCGGCGACGTGGAGGTCGCCCTCGAGGACGAAGCACTCCTCACGGCCCGCGTGGCGATGTGGGGGGTAGGCAGAGCCCGGGTCCATGCGCACGAGCATGGTGACATAGCGGCGCTCTTCATCGACGGCGAGCTGCCTGAATCGGACGCCAGGGCAGTCGGTCTCTTCCCATACGCCATCTGTGGAGCGCAGAACGTGAAGCCCTGCCGTGGCGTGTCTGTTCGGTCGCCAGCCCTTCCATACTTGAATTGAAGGATTCTGGTGGTTTCCCGTGGTGGCGGCATTCGCGTTGCTCGAGACCTCGCGCAGGAGACGCTGCTTGAGCTGAGGCGGAGGTGTCGCGGCCGCGGTGATCCCGGCCAGGTCTACTGTCAGCTCGCGATTGCACGCGACTTCTGCATCGCAGAACGCACAGCCTTCCGCGAGGTGCCGCGCAAAAGCCGCAGCCTCTTCAACGGGCAAGGCCCCGAGGGTGAAAAGCGCCGCGTTTTCTTGCGCCACATCGCCAGGATAGGCCGAGCATGGCGGGCGGACTCTGCCGCCATGAGAGTTCGTGGTGTCGCTCATGAGTTCACTCCCCTTTCGACGGTCGATGGGTGGCCGAGGATATTCCTGAGCTTGAGGATTCCGAGCCGGATCTGGGTCTTCACGGTGCCGAGTGCGAGGTTGAGGCGTTCGGCGATGTCGCGGTGGGTCAGGCCTTCGAAGAAGGCGAGCTCGATCGCCCGCCTTTGGCTCTGCGGCAACGACGAAAGCGCATTGCGCACCGTGGCGCCGCGCTCCGAGGCCAAGCAAAGTTCCTCGGGCGGCGCGGAGCGATCAGGGCGCTCGTGGCCGAGATTGTCCATCGCGACCTCACGTCGGCGGCGCGTCGAGCGTAACCGATCGATGGCGCGCGAGCGTGCCATGGTGAAGAGCCAGGCGCAAACGGTGCCGCGCCCCTGCGAATACTCTGCGGCATTTTCCCAGACCTGTGTGTAGACATCCAGGGTAACTTCTTCCGCTGATTCGTGCTTGCCAAGGATTCGAAGCGCGAGCCCGTAGACGACGGCACTGGTGACATCGTAGAGAGCTTCGAGAGCCGCCGGATCGCGCTTCGCGATTCGAGCGACCAGGGTCAGCAACTCTATATTTGCGGCACCGGGTGGCACCACCGGCACGTCGATCGGTCCCTGCGAAGCTGAGTGCATTGCGAGTCTCCAGCTGCTGCCGGAAACCCGCGACGTGCGGACCTCCGCGCTCCTTTCCCTGTTACAGAAAATGGTACTGGATCGGTGCCTGAGAAACCAGGCTCCGAAGCTCACAAGCCTACCGTGCGCTGGATGAGCCAGGAGACTCCGAGTGCGACCGTTGCAAGCGACGCCACGGTAGTACAGAGCGCAAATGCGACAGTGGATCTTTTGAGCGCCCACACAAGAGGCAAGACGAGGCTCGCCACCGCGAGCTGTCCGGACTCGACCCCGAGATTGAAGAGCGCCAGCGGGAAAAGCGGCGTGGAATTGCCCGGGGTGGCCAGATTTCCCAGCGCAGCGGCGAAGCCAAGCCCATGCGCCAGCCCGAAGAGGAAGGTCAGCGCCCACCGGTGTCGCGAGTCACGGTGCAAAAGGTTCTCCACCGCGACCCAGGCGACGGAGAAGGCGATGATCGGCTCGACCACGGACGAGGGAATCCGGAGCACGCCCAGAACCGACAGCGCCAAGGTCATCGAGTGCGCCACAGTGAACGAGGTGATGATGCCAACGGCCCGGCGCAGCCCGACTCCGGTGACAATGAGGGCGAAGAGGAAGAGAAGATGGTCGAAGCCGGTGAGGATGTGTTCTACCCCAAGAAAATAGTAGCCAAGAACGCTCTGCGAGGCCGTCGTCTCACTTGGAAGGGCGGCTGTGCCCGCCGGACTTTCCGGGGCGGGGATCGACGCCGCGAACTCGTTTGCTGCGGCGGAGAGGAGCTTCTCGCCGAGAAGTCGTTCGTCGGCCGCCTCGACCGTCAGGTGCTGCCGATGTCCTCGAGGCATTGTGGCGACCAGCATGGAGCGAAGTGTCAAGGCCGAGCGCGGAGCGGGGAGCGAGAACTCGAGCTCAACGTTGTTATTTTGATCCCGGCGTGGGTGCAGCTCAGGCAGAAGAACGGGAGCGCCGTCCGTTCGGATTTCAAGGAGACCAGGGATCTGGGATGCGAGGAAGTGGTCGATCGTGGCTGTCGTCCGCTCGGCTGATTCGGGCCGCTCATTCGTCATGTCCACCAGGGTCGCGGCGTCGGAGCTCGAGAGCGTCAACCGCCCTGTGAGAAAGACAGGGTCAAGGCGCAGAGCCAGGCTGCTGAGGCCTGGGTCATGGCCGTGGAGAGGAGAGAGAGGGAGGAGGACCGCGACGAGAAGTGCGAGAAGCGTTGTTCGCAGCATGGGATACTGTCCGAAGATCTGAAATTGCCGCAGAGAACACCGAATTGACCGAGGAGCAGGATGGGACTCCGCAGGTGAGCTCGGTGCCCTCCGGGACAAGACTCCGAAATCGAGGAAGGAAGGCCGGAGGCCCCGAGACATACTCCTCCCGGCCGTGATGGGGACATCCTGCCGAAGGCTCACCCACCATCGGCACCGCAGGCGCCTGATGCTGGGGGGGGCTCCCTCCCCCGAGAAGAATATAGCGGAGCGCATTCGGCCCGCTCCGAAACCGTTGAATGGGTGTTACTCCACAACTTTACGGGTGCTGGTGGTTGCGCCCATTTTGCGGCGTCGCCTCGTACGGGAAGACCTTGTTAAAGGGCAGGTCGTTTGCGTCGACACCGTCGCCCGGCGGGAAAGTGTTCACCACCGGAGGCACAACGCGTAGATCGCTCAAGATTGCGTTGATCGCAATGTCGACGACGTCGTCGCCAAAACGACGGCCGTTGGGCCAGCCGCCGGGTACGGCACCGCCCAGACCGAAGGGGTCCTGGATGGAGCTCTGGAGAACATCGCCGCCGAAGATGGACAGACGCGAGAAGCCCGCGTCGTCGGGGTTGGTCGGGTGGCCTGGGCCTCCACCGGCCAGACGTGCGCCCGGGGTCGATAGGTCCACCTTGATCAAGTCCGGGATAAAGATGCCTGCAAGGTCCGTACGACCGGTGGTGATCTCTGGACGCGTGCCGCCCAGGAGGAGCGCGTTGATGAGCGCGGCAAGCTCCGGGGTTTCGGCATACTTGCGGAAGAGTTCGTTGTCACGCTCGGGGCTTGAGCGGCTGTAAAGGTCCTTGTCCGCGATTGCCACGAGGCCTTCGTTGAAGAGCGGGTTGCCCTGCCGCGCGACCTGCACCCAGTTTTCTTCTGTGCACGGGGCTGGCGCAGGACCAATGCCGACCAGCCAGCGCAACAGCGCGACGGCATCGGTGAGGTTGCGTTTGCTGTCCCCGTTGATGTCGCCATTCTTGCGCAGGACTTCCACTCGCTTGCGGCTGGTGGTGGCATACACGCCCACGACATGCCGGTCACCGCCGAGTTTGCTCAGCGGGATCTCTAGCGCCATCAGATGGAGGTTGTAGCCGCCCTGCGAATCCTTGCCCGGCTGACGAAGGCTCAGGAGGTCAAAGATCGACTGGATGTCGGCATAGAATCCGTCGTCACGCTGACCCGCGAACGCAACGTAGCCATTGTTCCAGTGCGCGATTGCCTCGGTGGGCACGCCGCCACGGGCCGGCATCTCGCCGTTGTCGCCCTGATTGTAGAAAGGCGTGGCGATGCCCTGGTTATTCGGTGGGACCATGCCTGTGCCCAGGACAACTTTCTTGCCATGTCTGCGGTGGTCGACCTTGGTGACAGTATAGCGTTGGAGAAGATTCTGGGACTCGTCGCCCACATGCTGAACCACGCCCAGGTAGGACTGGAGGATTGTATTGGCGTTGCGGAACGAGGTCTCGAAGACGAACTGGTAGCTCAGGGTCACCCGCCCCCTGGCCAGGTCGTCGCCGAGTGAGAGGTGGATCTGGTACAGGACGTCGTCGTCGAAGTTGTACTTGTTGGGGCCGATCCCGGGCTCCTGGTGCGGGTAGACTCCCAGGGCCACCACCAGGTTCTTTGCGCTGCCATCCTGATCAACGAAGGCGTAGACGTCGGTGGTGTTGGCAGAGGGGTCCCGAGTGATGAGCGGCGCGTCCATGTGGCTGGAGGCGAGGACAGGGCCAGCCCCCAGGAAGACACCCGCAATCCAGAGACTCGAGAGACGAAACACTGAAGTGGACATGGGAATTATCCTTTCGAACAAACCAACACGATACAGAACAGCCGGACCCGTGCCAGCAGCAGAAGGGGCACTGGCGACCCAAACGTGGTGAACAGATTCAGGATTTCCGCGCCAACTGTTCCAGCCCGCGCTCGAGCGCGAGACGCTCGGAGGGGAGGAGGGTGTGGAGCAGTCCATGGGCGAGGTCGAGAAGTCGGTGGGCCTCGTCTCGGTTTCCCGATTCGGAGGCGATTACGCCGGCATGGAGGAAAATTCGCGCATCGATCGTACCTTCGGCCAGGGCGCCCTGCGCGTGCTCGCGTGCTTCGTTGAGGCGTCCAGCGGCGCGGCATGCCCAGGCCACTGCGTCGAGTGTGAAGACATCGCCGCGGGCCTTGAGCTCGGATTTTGCTAGCCGGACTGCGAGAGCCGCGTCTTGAGCACAGGTTGCGAGGTAGAGGGAGAATGTGCGAGGGTCATCGCTCTGGCCCGAGCGCGACAAGCGCGCCTCCACGGCCGCTGCCTCGGGGGCTTGACCCGCTGCGTGCAGGCCCTCGATGAGTGCCCAACGGTACTCGGGCAGTGGGTTGGCTGCTTCGGCAGACCGCAAGTAAGGCAACGCGGCCTCGGCGTTGCCCCGGGCGAGGCGCCAGCGCCCACGCGCCAGCAAGGCCGGTGCGTAGTTCGGGACAAGCTCGAGAGCTGCACCGAGCGAGCGCTCCGACGCCTCACTCGTTCCCGTCTGGTGCTCGAGTTGCGCCAGTCGCACCAGCGTCCATGCCGAGGCCTCGGCCTCACGCGAGTCCGTCGCCCGCACCGCGCGGCGCAGGAGATCAATCGCGCCCGGCAGATCCCCCTTGAGCCAACGCAGGTGCGAGATGCGGGTGTAGGCCTGCGGGCCTGGTCTTTGATCGACCATGGCCTGGTAGTGCTTGACTGCGGCCTCGAGCTTACCCTGCTCCATGAGTGCATCGCCCAGGAGAGCCTCATCGAACCAAGCGCCGCGGCGTTCGACTAGCTTGCGAGCCATGGACTCCGCCTCGGCGAAGCGATGGAGGCTTACCAGTACGTGCGAACGCAGAAGAAGCGCTTCCGCCGTGCCCGGACGTGTTTGCTCCAGGCAGTCGGCGCAGCTCGATGCGAGCGTGTAGAATCCTGAATCAAAGCTCTCCCGTGCCTTCGCCACCAGCGCCCAGCCCAGCCGCTCGAGCCATGGCACTGGGTCTCCGGCGCCATTCAGTGCCGATCGAGCCCGGGCCTGGTAGTGCACGATGTCTCGATCGACTCGCGCGTCGCCCGAGTGCGGCAGAAGCGGCAAGGCGCAAACGCCACGTCCCTCCTGCACGACCTCGGCGAGGGAGAAACCTGGCGACAGACCGATCAGAGCTAGCCCCAGGAGTAAATAAACCACCTTGAGCTGGCAGCCAGGGAACCGGACAGTGGCGGAGAGAGTTGAGGGTTGCCGCACGGGCGAAGATCCTTTTTCGGAAACTTTGAGAGTTACGGCTTGAGCCCGAGCAAGGACATGCCTCGGTTACTGGTTCGCTTTCCCATATCTACGGAGGTCGAGCACCAGCGGATTCAGCGCGGTGAAAAGTTTTCCAACACACCCTCAGGATTGGACCACCGCGTGGGCAAGCTTGTACCCCCTGGCGCAAGAGCGGGCGTCAAGCCTACCCAGGAGCGTGAACGATGTTCACGTTTCAGGGTTGAGGACCGTCCAGAAGGTGATGGAAAGCTGGAAGAAGGGGCCATGGACGGTCAAGTCGCCGTCGTTGGTCGTCTCGGTCATGTCGAAGTGCATCGCACGGTAGCCGAGGTCGAGGTCCAGGTGATTCCACAGACGCACGCCCGCGGAGCCCGCGGTGTCAATGATGGATCGCTCGAGAGACAGCCCTCCCAGGACGAAGGAGTCGTTCAGGTGGAGGATCCCAAAGCGAAGCTGCCCCGAGAGGATTCCCGCGGGATAGAAGGAGGAGAACCCGCGGTGCTCATCGAAGGTGGCACCGGGCGCGGAGCCCTTGATACGAGAATCGAAGACCCAGTAATAGCCCTGAAAACCGACACGGAGATCGCCCAGATCAGCCCGCAGCACTCTGTAGTCGTACCGAAAGGAATAGAAGTTGTAGTCGAGGTCGCTGTTCACTCTCGTGCCGGTGGGATAGTTCGCGCCGTGAAAGACGAGTGGCTCGGAAAGAGTGTCTTTCCCCTTGAAGCGCAGAGGCAGGTATTCGAAGCCAAGCCGATGGTCCCGCGGCGAGAAACCGAAGCCGGCCTCGGGAACCTGATCGGCCTCGAGGTTCAAGTCCTCGCGGACGTTGATTCTCTCGCCGCTTCCGGGCTTTCCTCCCTTGATGATGAGCAGGCTCCCGTAGACGTTCGAAAAAAAATAGCATCCGAACGGAGTCGACTCGACGTCCTTGGTACAGGAAGCCCCCCTGGGCGCGTCCGTCTCGGGCGGAGGGGCCTGGCCCAAGCTGATCGGCACTGCAACGTGGCTCCACACAAGAATTACCAGCGGGCCGACCGTCCGTGAACTGGACCATGGGCGAAACGGTCGATCTCGTGTAGCAAAAAATTTTACACGGCATCAATACATTTCACTTCAGGAACCTTCGCAGCACGTTCCCGGTCAATCGCGACACGTTATTGTCGCCGTCCCTCGTTAGCAGGCTACCCATCCAGTTGATCGAGCCCACGGAAAAAACGGCGCCACCGTTTGGCGCTTCGAGCAGCGTTATATCGGAGCGCACTCGCGAATCCTCCTGACCGCCGTGACCCGGGAGGATCATCGTGAGGTCCTCGATGACGATTTGGTAATAGTTGGAATGTCGTCCTTCCGAGGTTGCCAGCCGCAACGTCTCCGGCGGCGTCCCATTTGCCAGGTCGAAGCGATCGATCTCGTCCCCGGACGCCCCGTTCATGATAAATCCGAAACCGCCGATGACTTCATCGGCACCGATTCCCTCAAACGCCCACGAGGCGCGGGGATCTCGACTGCCCGGGAGTTGGTCGTACCCCTCGGCGCCTCCCCAACCCTCGGACGCGAATCCAACTCCAACCAGTTTGTTGGGGGGCAGCCCCCGATAGCGCCAGAGCCCACCCTGCTCGCCAGTGAAACTTAGACAGATCTCAGCCGGATCCGATGACCAGGAGCGGGTTCCGTTGATCCCGCGCCGAACCTCGAGGAGGTGCGGGCGGCCCTCGGCGATCGCCGTTACCCAGTAGAACCCATTGCCGCCCAGGTACATGAGGTGCCCGCCACTTGCCAGGTACTCCGAAAGCGCCTTGAGCATGGGTGCCGTCCAGTATTCCGGGTGACTCCCCGTGATCACGACCCTGTACGGCTTGAAGGCGTCGATTCCCTCACGGTGAACGTCCTCGTCCACGGCGACATCATACGGGAACTCGTTCCGTTCGAGCCATTCGATCAGGAAAAGATCTGCCGCAAAGTGGCGAGAGCAGCCGTTGATGAAAAGCTTGAACTGGGGGCGCATCGTCACCAACGGCCGCAGTCGCGAGGAATAGCAGATGCCGGTCCCGTCCGGGTGTGTGTCATAAACGGACGCACCCAACTCCGGGTGGGCTTCCAACCACTTTTCGCGTTCTGTGCGCTCGACCCTCATGGGGGTCGTCTTCGTCAAGAAGTCGGGGTCGAGGGCCGCGCCCTTGAAGATCCGATCATTCGCGTAGGCGAGGTAGGTGTTGGTCGGCGCCAGATAGAGCACGGGCGCGGCGCTCGTGGCCGAAGCGGCACGGACATAGAACGGGACGTACTCGATGCTCTCCCCGGCCGTCATTCGTGCCGCATACAGCCCGGCTGGTAAATCGCGGGGGATCTCGTAAACGAAGTCCACGGACCATCCGGCATCCTCGAGATCGTCCTCGTGGTACGCGATTGCGCCGTACTGTTCAGGTTTCAGCCGAAACGTTACCTCGCTCCCGTCGAAGTTGGCGCCGGTAACGGCGCGGGTCGGCTGCTGAACGATGGTGCCGTGAAAGCCGTGCGGCCCGGTGTCATTCACGGTTGTGCCGGTGATGTCGATCGATGGATCCCAGGCAGCCACCAGGCCCTTGACCTCGGCGGGGTTGCCCCAGTTCCGAATCCGTCCGAGCTCCGTGTCCGAGAGCGCTCGATCCCAAATCCTTGCGCGGTCAATCTTGCCGTTGAAGACACTGGCGGGGGAAGGCCTCCCATCCGACATTGGGGCAAGGTGCTCCGCTCCGATCAAGAATGGAGCGTTGGAAGCAGACAGTCGTTCGGTCTGGAAAGCGACCTGCGCTGAACCGCTTTCCTCGGGCAACCAGAGCCGTTTCAACATTGTCCAGTCCAGCCGGAGTACCTGTGTTGTCGAGTCGTACCGTGCGGCGATGGAATACCAACGGTTTGCCAGTAGCGGTGTGCCGCTGGCAACGTGTCGACCTTTCGCGCCATCGCCGAATCGGAACACCACCTTGCCCCCTTCGTCGAGATGCAGCGAATACCCGCTGCCGACACGGGCACTGGATTTTGCGAGGATTCCTTGCTCCCTGCCGCGTGCCGGCAACGATGGGCAGATCCAAGTCTGAATCGTGAAGCTACCTTCAAGACGAAGTGCCGGAGCGTCCTTGACCCGAGTGTAGGACCCGATCGCAATGGGCTGATATCGGCCCGGGTGATTTCCGTTCACGGCGCTGGGGATGACGGTGTCCTTCGCGGGATCGGGTGTGTCAAAAAAGCGATCTAGTCTGACAACGGCCACGTCATAGCTCGGCTGGGTCGTGCTGACGAGAAACGCGATCTGTTCACCCGGGCGCGCGCTCAGACGATCGGTGTATGCGATAACTTCCACCTTCGCTCCTTTTTCTTGCCGCCAGCGCGGTTGGCTCACACTGGCGCGCCAGATGATTCCATGTGTTTGCGCCGACGCCTGCGCACGTCGGTTGGACAAACGCGCAAGGCGCTCTTACTCGGCCGCCCGGGCGGGCCCCAGGCCGTGTTCTCCACTCAGTCGGATCTGGTTTTTCCCCTGACGCTTGGCCTCAAGGCACATCTGATCCGCAAAAGCGATCAGTTCCTCGGCCTCCTCGCAATCGCCAGGGTAAGTGGCGACGCCGATCGACACCGTCAGAACGTCCCTGGCCTCCCCGGCTCGCCCGACATCCTTGGGAGAATCGGAGTCGGTATCCCGGACGCCCTCGGGCGTCCCCGAGCGCACGGAGAAGGTTCGAGGGATTGAGAACACAGAGTCCGGCGAGCCAGCTTTCACGGACATCGGCTGGGCTTTTCGGATGCGCTCTGCCAGAGTGCCCGCCTCCGCGTTGCTGGTCTGCGGCAGGACGATCGCAAATTCGTCTCCTCCAAACCGACACACGGAGTCTGTCTGGCGAGTGTTATCGCGGAGGAGCCGCCCCAGCCGGCGCAGGACCGCGTCTCCCTCGACATGGCCAAAGGCATCGTTCACTCGCTTGAAATCATCAACGTCGAGCAACAGTAGTGAGAGCTCGTTCGAGTAGCGACGCGCCCTGCGGACTTCCTGAGAGAGGATCTCGTTGAAGTAACGCCGGTTGTAGATGCCAGTTACCTCATCGGTGTTGACATGGCTGAGAATGCTCTCAAACTCCGGCCTGGCGATGAGACGGACTTGTCGCAGGATTCCGCTACGGTTCGAGAGGTAGTCGAGAGCCGCCACGCGAAACGCCACCTTGCGGCCCAAAAGCTCGGTCATGCGAGCCTTGTTCTTCATGATGGCCGCCCAGAGCCTCTTGGCCTGTTCGGGGTTGAAATGTCGACGCGTCAGGTAGTGAAGGAGCTCACTGTAGATACTGTCCCCATTGCGGCCAAGCTGCGAGATGATCTTCTCGAGGGCCTCTGGCGAGTCGATGTGGCGGTCCTGCCCCAACACCTCGATCAAGTCAATCCCCTGGTCTTCTAACTCCTGGAGCTGCCTGGAATAGCTCATGAGGAGCTATCTTATCGACCAACGCACGGCAAGACCAGCCGCAGGATTTTCCCAAACGGGGGGCCTACAAGGCCTCGATGGAGCTCAGCATGTGCTGGACCGGGTACGGCTTCGCGAAGCATGAGACCTCCGCGCGCCTGGGCAACTGCTCGCGGAATCGTTGAGCTTCTTCGCCAAGGACGAATACCGGAATCTCGATGCCCTTCTCCTCGAGGAACTCGAAGAACTCCTCCATCTCGGCGTTGATCATTTCCGTGTGGAGAATCAGCAAGTCCATGCGCCTCTGCGCCAGGATCATTTTGCCCACGTCCCTGGAGAGGGCGATCTCGAGCTCGAACCGCCTGGTGTCGAGCAGGTTTCGGATCTCGTACGTGCTCTCCTTGCTTTGCCCCAGGATCAGAATTCTTCCGCGATCCATCGTCACCTCATTCAAGAAACGTTCGGGCAAAGCAATAGTGGAAGACCGTGGCGTCTCTGTTGCCGTTGACGGGTCCGTACTGCCTTGCTATTGGCGAGAATGCAGATGTATCGACCAATGCCCGGCAATTCTTCAACTGCGTGCCGGGCTTTGACCGGGAATGTTGGAGCGCACTTCTTTTGGTCGAGCTATGCGGGGCGGAAGACGAACATGCGGAGGAAGGAGGCGATGGTTGACCGCAAGTCCTCACGGTTCACGATTCGATCGAGGAATCCGTGCTCGAGGAGAAACTCGGACGTCTGAAATCCCGCGGGGATATCGGCCTTGATCGTCTCTCGGATTACGTTGGGTCCCGCGAAGCCGATCAGGGCCTTCGGCTCTGCAATGACCACGTCGCCCAGGGCGGCAAAGCTCGCCAGTGCTCCGCCCATTGTTGGGTTGGTGAGGACCGAGATGAACAGTCCACCGTGCCGGTCGAGGTCGGCAAGCGCGGCGCTCGTCTTTGCCATCTGCATGAGGGAGAGAATGCCCTCGTCCATTCGCGCCCCACCGCCGGACCCGCTCACGAAGATGAAGGGGTATTTCAGGTCACGCGCCAGCTCGACGCCTCGGAAGATTTTTTCGCCCACGACCGAGCCCATGCTTCCACGCAAGAAACGAGAATCGCTCACGCCGAAGACGACAGGTATTCGCTCGATCTTGCCGGTGCCGACCACACAGGCGTCCTTGAGTCCTGTACGATGCTGGGTCTCGACGAGCCGATCCTTGTACGCCTTCAAGGCCCGGAAACCCAGAGGGTCCAGGGGCGAGAGGTTCGTGAACCGTTCCTCGAAACTGGCAGGATCCAGGATCATCTGGATCCGCTTTGCGCTCGAGATCTCAAAGTGATAGTTGCACTCTGGGCAGACATTCAGCTTCTCCTCGACTCGAGGTTTGTAGAGGAGCTTCGAGCAGCCGTCGCACTGCATCCAGAGGTTCGCTGGCATGTCTCGCCGCTTCTTGACGGCGTCCGTCCTGGCCTCGAGCGGCTCGAGTCCTGAATCCAGGGCGGGGTCGAGCTGCCGTTTGGCGGTGGGGGAGGGTAAAGAGTCCTGGGGTGTATCGTTCATGAGGTGCCTTACAATCCCTACACTCTATTGTTCCTTGAGGGAATTCCTCAACTCCCGTACGGCCTTTGCCGCGTCTCCCGAGGCAAAGACTGAGTTTCCAGCAACAAAGACGTTGGCGCCTGCCCGCTTCGAGAGGAGGGCCGTACGAGGGTCCACTCCCCCATCGACCATGATGTCAATCGAGGCTCTTCCGAGGGCAACTGCGGTCTCTCGCACGCTGCGAACCTTGTCCAGACACTCCGCCATGAAGGCCTGCCCGCCGAAGCCAGGGCGTACAGTCATGACAAGAATTGTGTCGAAATGCGGCAGGTAGTCCAGCACTCGCTCGACGGGTGTGTCGGGGTTCAACGCGAGACCAGCGCCAACGCGTCGCTCCCGGAGCCAGCTTGCCAGCGCAACTGGGTCCTGGGTGACCTCCGTGTGGAAGGTCACGTGGTGCGCTCCAGCCTTGACAAAGGCCTCGAGGTAGCGCCCGGGGTCCGTGATCATGAGATGCACGTCGAGAGGAAGTCGCGTGGTTCTACGCAGGGCCTCGACCACCACCGGACCCATGGAAATATTGGGGACGAAGTGGCCATCCATGACGTCGATGTGGACCTGATCGGCGCCGGCCGCTTCCACGGTCCGCACCTCATCCCCGAGCATCTCAAAGCGCGCGGAGAGGATCGAGGGGGCGATCTTTATCAGCATACGGCGCCGAGTGTAGGTCCGGCCAGGGCTCGGCGCAAGGAGCAAGAAAAAACGGAAGGCAGGCGCGTGGCCTGCCTTCCGTGAAGCCTCCTCAGCCAAGCCGAGGCGGCGCAGCCTCCTCGTGGGAGGATGTGTCAAGAGATCTCAGTCGAGCGGAGCGCTCGCCGAGGTGGCGGCGCCAGTCGCCGCAAAGCGAATGACTCCGGACTGATCGGCGAAAAATCCACGGTCGCCCGTGGTGCCCGCCGTGCCTGGCGTGGAGCTGATCGTCCACGTGTTCGTGCTTCCGGTGTAGGCGAACGTGTAGCCCGACTTCGTGCCCGAGGCGAGCACGCTGTCGATGTATCCAGCCGCGCTCAGGTTCGCGAGCGAGCCCGCGTAAGTCTGAAAGCGTGTGCGGTATTGCTCGTTCACCGTGCCGCAGGTACGGAGCGAGCTGATCGCTGACGTCTCGTTACCCGCCTTGCGAGCGTTGAGCAAGCTGGGAATCGCGATCGCCGCGATGATGGCTATGATCGCAACAACGATCATGAGCTCAATGAGCGTGAAACCCTGTTCTTTCTTCATGGAAAGAATCACCTTTTCCTTTGTCTGTCTCCAACAGCCAGCTCGTCTGGGTCTGGGAGCCCGTCACAGGAGCTGACGATACATGACATGGTAGCGAACTTCGCCCTTGCAGCTTCTCCAAGAGGTTGCTGGGGCATCCGTCGGATATCAGTCAAGAGGAGCGCTAGCCGAGGTGGCGGCGCCAGTCGCCGCGAATCGCACCACGCCGCTCTCGTCGATGAAGAACCCGCGATCGCCCGTGGTACCGGACGTGCTCGGCGTCGAGCTGACCGTCCAGGTGTTCGTGCTTCCCGTATAAGCGAAGGCGTAGCCCGATTTCGTGCCCGAGGCGAGCACGCTGTCGATGTATCCAGCCGCGCTCAGGTTCGCGAGCGAGCCCGCGTATGTCTGGAAGCGCGTACGGTACATGCTGTTGACCGTCGACATCGTGCGCAGCGAGCTGATCGCCGACGCCTCGTTACCCGCCTTGCGAGCATTCAAGAGGCTCGGAATGGCGATGGCTGCGATGATCGCGATGATGGCCACCACGATCATGAGCTCAATCAACGTAAAACCTTGTTCCTTCTTCATGAGAATCTCTCCCTTCTGTAAACCCTGGTTCGAACACAAAGACAACATGACTTGTTTCGGCCTTGAAGGCTCCAACCCTCAAGGGCACTTTCCAACAAGGCAAGTAAGGTGCCACCGGCACAGAAACGAGTCGTGTTCCAGGCAGACCGTGCGCGCGCAAGGACTTGGAGCAAGGAGAAGAGGGGCTCACCCGTTCTCGGACCTTTCCGTTCTCAGCCCTTCGCGGAATACCGTCGCACCAGGAGTGTCAATCCGACAATTAATGTCGGTTACAATGAGGGGAGGGGCCGGGTAGCAACTCTCCAAGCCCGATCTCGCGCACGTGGAGCTCTATCTCTGCGCGCCCCTGCCATCGTGAAAGGCGTGGGTGAAAGAGGAGATCGATCCTGCGACCGGGCCGTTCAATCTCGCCAAGGAGCTCCCCGCGATGAAAGGCAACTGCGCGATGGGCTGTGCCACCCTGGCGTGCGTGGAAGCAAAGGTGCTTGCCCGCCTCCCCCATCAGTCGTGGCTGCCCGGCAATCGTCACGCCCTTGGCCACAAGGAGCGGCTCGGGGTTCGAGCGGCCAAAGGGCTCAAAGAGGGAGAGCTCCTCGAGGAAGTCGTGCGTGATGTCGCCGAGGCTTACCTCGGCATCGATCTCGATCTCGGGCAGCATCTCAGCCGGCGCCAGGGGAATCGCCTCGTTGAGCGCACACCGGAAGGAGTCCAGCAACGACGAATCCATTTCCACTCCGGCGGCCATCTCGTGACCTCCGAATCCTTTCAGCCAGCGGCTACAGCTCGAAAGCGCATCGCAGATGTGAACCCCCGGAACTGAGCGTGCGGAGCCCCGGGCCCTTCCATCCTTCATCGACAAGAGCAGCGTGGGGCGTGAGAACTCCTCGGCGATCCTTGCTGCGACGATCCCGATGACGCCGGCGTGCCAGTCTTCCCGCCCGAGCACGATGGCCCGGTCGCGGCTCAGATCAACACCTTCGCGGACGAGCTCGCGGGCCGTCTCCAACATCTCGCGCTCAAGGGTCTGTCGCTTGCGATTCTCGCCCTCGAGCACCTGCGCAAGCTCCGAGGCGACGCCATCATCGATCGCCAGGAGGAGGTCGATCGAGGTCTCTGCCCGCCCAAGCCTCCCGGCGGCGTTGATTCTGGGCCCCAGGCGAAACCCAACATGGCTTGCATCTAGTCTTGTATTGGTCGCGCGATCCAGAACCGAGTCGACGAGCGTGCGCAATCCGGGTCTACGGGTGCGCTCGAGCGCCAGGAGACCGTACTTCGCCAGCACTCGGTTCTCGCCGAGGAGCGGCACCACGTCGGAAATCGTGCCGAGGGCCACGAGGCTCAGCGACTCCAGCAGGAAGTTGCGAAACTCTTCGGAGAGTTTCTGCTTTCGCGAGAGCCGCTGCAATAGGGCCCAGACAAGCTTGAAAGTCACACCGACGCCCGCGAGGTCCTTGAAGGGATACTCGCTCCCGGGAAGCCACGGGTTGACAAGCGCCACGGCCCTGGGAAGTCTGGCCGGCGGCTGGTGATGGTCCGTGACGACGACATCGACGCCGAGCGTTCTTGCGATCTCCACCTCCTCGAAGGCCGAAGAGCCGTTGTCGACCGTGATGATCAGCTGGACTCCGCAGGCGGCGAGCTCACGAACTGCGCTTTCACGGAGTCCATAGCCCTCAATGAGGCGATTGGGCAGCCGATAGCGAACGGGTCGGCCAATAAAACGGAAGAAATCGCAAAGGAGGCACGTCGAGGAGATACCGTCGACGTCGTAATCGCCAAAGACAGCGATGGACTCCTGACGCTCGAGCGCCCTCTCAATGCGGTCGACCGCCGCGGCCATGCCCGGCATCTCCAGGGGCTCGTACAAGTGCACAAGCTTGGGATTGAAGAATCGATCGGCCGCGAGCGTGTCAGCGATGTTGCGCCGCCAAAGGAGCCGGGCGATCAGGGGCGAACGGGAGATCGAGCGCGCAAACGCCCCATCGCCAACTCCGTCCGCAGACATTCTCCACCGTTTTGTCACCACGCCAGGCAGTGTACCAGGAGAGCATCCCAGGATTCCATCCTGAGTACCGCGCGCCAGGAGAATGCGTGCCTGAAATCTCCTGGAGGCGCGAGGTACTCTTGAGGGGGTATATACCACACGCGGGCAGTGATGAGACCTTTTGCAGCCTGCGAAAGGTTGCGGCTGCTCGCGCCAGAGGCGCCCGGCGCCCATCAGGCGCCGAGGAGGGGGTTTGCGGCGAGCTGACG
>SXIK01000234.1 GCA_005772855.1 Planctomycetia bacterium
CGGCGACGCCTTCGGAAGTGGCGCTGAGGAGCCTTTGCTCGGTGGGCTTGTTGCTCGGCTGCGCAGCGAGGCGCTCGGGGCTCGGAGTGAACGCGCCGACCATCGCCGCCAGAGAAGACAATACCGTTCGAAAGCCGACCGACGGCCTTGAAAGTATCCTCGCCGGGGCACGGGGAAACATGTTGAATTACGCTTTCCTTGGCTTGGGTGGATGTTCGGGAAGCGGGTCGAAAAAAGTGCAGGGGCAAGTATACGAGTCCCCGGGGTGGGAGGGAAAGAGGACCTCAATTCAGGGCAAGCGCGCGGGTTGGGGCTCAGTTCACGCCCGGGGCCTGACTCCTCCGTTGGCTCCATTGAATTCACTGCTCTTGCTGCAGCTCACAAGGGCAGCAGCCAGAGCACTACCCTCAACGGGGGGATCGAATCGGGTGTGGCTCAAGAACCCACGCCTCTCGCACGACGGGAGTGGTGGCCACGGAAGCCATTGGCCTTGAGGCGCGCTCTTGTTACCCTCACAGTCACCATGCGACCCATTCCACGCTACAAGCTCTGCTTTGTCTGCGGCCGCGACAACCCGGCCAGCCTCGACGTACAATTCTTCAGGGAAGGAACGCGGGTAGTGTGCGACTGGATCCCTCACGAGAAGCATCTGGGCTACCGCGATCGAGTCCACGGCGGGGTCGTCGCAACAATCCTGGACGAGGCGATGAGCTGGTCTCCCACCAGCGAGTGGCGGCGGATGGGCTTCTCGATCGAGCTCAACGTAAAGTATCGCCAGCCGGTGCCGAGTGGAGTCCCGTGCAAGGTCGAGGCGGAGGCCGTCGAGATCCGCTCGCGGACCGCTCGTACCACTGGCCGAATCCTGGGCCCGGATGGGGTCGTCTGCGCGGAGGCGACCGGCGTTTACTTTCCCCTGAAACCCGGCGCGACAGAGCAGATCCTCGAGTACCTCTACCTGGAGGGCAACGAGAGGCCCGTGACGCTGGACGACCTCTGAGACCGTGCCAGCCAGGGGGCTTGTACGGATCACGACGTCACGCCCGCTGAAATCACCCCCCGCCACAACCGCCGTCGATGCAATCGGCGAGCGTGTCCTCGATTGGATCCGTGCCGCAATCGTAGGGGCCTGGCGGGCCGGAGAGGTCGGCGCCACGGAAAAGGAATGTCAAGATCAAGACGGCGTCCGTGAGGTCCATGATGCCGTCGTCGTCAAAGTCCCCGGTGTCGGCACAAGATAGCGGCAGGCCTCCCGTGAAAAGGTGCTGCAGGAGGTAGATTGCATCGGTCAAGTTCACAGTACCCGAAGAGTTTGTATCGCCTCGGCGGAAGCCGCAGACGCCCAGCGGATTGGTTGCAAGAGCCTTCTTCCAGCAAGCAACCACGGGCCGGGCGATGGGACGGAAGGCGGCATCGAGATATGCGGCCTTCGCGGGCACACCCGTATCGTACTCGGGCTCGAAAACTTCGACCACGTGGACGTCTTTCCCATTCCCCAACGAGAGGGGCGGTTCGAGCACGATCCAGTATTTCACGTGGACATTGTGGTGTTGCGCAGCGTAAGCGAGGCTCCAGTAGTCCCTGACCTCACGCCTCGCGCCGCCAATCGAGACCTCGGCAAACATGATGTTCGCGGGGCCCGAGCCCGCAAGAGGCAGATGGAAACGCTCCTCGAAGAGGACCGTGTCACCACCTTCCAAGTCCGCACGGCCATGCCAGAGCGGGATACCTTCGTAGATGCACGATGAATAGCGTATGAGTCTGTCGCCGCCTGAAACGGCATACAAGACGAGTTGATCCGTAAGATACTCCTCGTCGACGGTCTTCGTGAGTACAGGAGGCTGGCCTTGACGCACCTCAAAGGTGAGGAAGGAGAGCTCGAGCGAAACCTCCTTCCCGTCCGGGAACGAGAAGATCTCCTCATACTCGTACTGGTAGCTCACGTTCCCTCGCCCGTCGGACTGCGTCTCGACCCGAAAACGTCCGGGCCGCAGAGAAGTCAACTTCACCTTCGCGGGGCCGAAAAGGACCTCCTCGAAGAGTCGTCCCGAAAACGATGGCACGTCGGAAGGAAGCTGGTGCTTTCCTGTCACAAAACGCAACTGGCTCTTGTTCTCATACTCAAGACGTGGCTCTCGTCCGTCGAGAAAGGCTCCGCAAGCGATGGTATTGGCGGGCACATCCAGCTCAAAAACTGGCCCCCGGGGTGAGCTGTCGGTGACAAGAAACGGCCTCACCTGTTTCAAGGCCAGTTGGCCCCCTTTATCCACCTTGAACTCGACGTCGAAGAGGACTTCGCTTCGATCGTGACCAGCCAAGTCCACTGGCAAATCCCGGTCGATGAGGGCCAGCAAGGCGCCCAGTTCCTTCAAAGTCTCGTCGGAGACTACATTTTCGCCCGCGGGCACGAGCGTCGAGCGCTGCACACGGTCAATTCGCGTCACGACACCCTTGTCGATCTCGAGGACGTCCTTCTCCGGCAACTTGCCCGGCTCGGGGCTGACAACGCTCTCCTCGCCCTTCTGCGCAGTAACGATGTATCGCCGGTCCCTGGCATTGGTTGGATTGCCGGTGAAGGCCACGCCGTTGGCCTTCTCATCGAGAAAAGCCTTCGAGACGAGCACTCCCATGGCACAGAGATCCTGCGGTATGCCGTAGTAGTCGCGCTCCTCGAAGGCCCGAAAGGTCCAGAGGCTCGACCACACTCTCTTGAGCGCCCGGGCAATGCGCCGCTCCTTCGGCTGGCTCGGATCGCAGAGTGACGGCCCGTCATCGTCGAAGTCCAGGTCATCGGCTGCACAAGCAGTAGTGGAGCTATAAAGGCCAGCTCCGTTGAACTCGAGAGCATCCTCCACGTTGGAGGACGATCGAAACCGGACAGGCACCTGCCTCGAACCGAAGATCTCCTCAATCCTCACCTCGAGATTCGAAACGAGCACCGGATCCACCACGCCATCGTCCTCCATCACCTCTCGGATTTTCTGGAGCTTCTCAAAGCGGACGGTGGAGTCACTCTTGAACTCGCTGGAGGCCAGGAGCTCCTTGAGGCACTGCTCGTAAGTCAGACGGACGCCGGGCCTCAAGAGCGAGTCAGTCATGTTGGTGCGAATAAACTCGAGATAGTAGCGCACCGGCACGGCAAAAGCTGGCGCCTTGTACTTCTCGTGCGGAGCCGTGAGAATCCGCTGAAGGCGCGCGAAGTTCGTCGCCTTGCCGCCGAAGCGGGCCTCGGGCGGAACAGGCAAGGGGGAGAGATTCATTTCCACCAC
>SXIK01000235.1 GCA_005772855.1 Planctomycetia bacterium
GGCGCCGCCAGCCTTCAGGATTGCAAGCAGACAAGGGACAAGGTCCAGGGACCGATGGAGAAACACGCCGACGAGCGTGTCCGGACCGACACCGGTCTTCCGCAAGTGCCGGGCGATACGATTCGAGCGCTCATCGAGCTCGCGAAACGTCAGGGATTGGCCCTGAAAGACCAGCGCAGCAAGCTCGGGACTCCGCCGGGCTTGCGCCTCGAAGAGTTGGTGCACGCAGAGGTCGCGAGGGTACTCGAGCGCAGTCGCGTTCCACTTCAAGATCACCTCGAGTCGCTCAGCCTGGTCGAGGACGGAAATCGCGCTGAGCGGCGAATCAAGGTTTGCCGCAAGGGCCGCAAGAAAGTACCCAAAGCGTCGTTCGAGCTCCCGCGCGCCCTCGGCGCCCAGGGCTTCAAGGTTGTGAACCCAGAGAGTGCGACCGCTCCGCTTCTCGACAAGGACGGTGAGTGCAGCGCCCCCGACTTCGCCCACGGGCGTCTCGGTGCCGCTCAGTTGTTCCACGAGCTCGATGCGAAAGGGCCAGGCCTCGTCTCCGGGTGTTTTTCCTGGGCCCCGAAGCTGTGGGTATCGCGCCCCGACATCGCGTGCATACGTCATCCTTCGCCGGACGCCATCCAGCGCAAGCCGCTGCGATCGAAGACACTCGATCGCGGCGGATTCGGAGCTCAACTCGACATGGAGCGGCACCACAGACGCGAAGAGAGAATCCGCTTCCAGGACCCGTCTGCGCAGCGCCGGCTCCGAGAAGCCGAGGTCGTAGGAACTTGCCCCCGAAATCCGGCCGATGTACGCGCAAAGCGCAGCGACGACTGCATCGCCGGGTTCTCGAGCCTCCATACGGCCGGCAACCGTGGCCAACTGGCTTGGGGAGTCCTCGCCGAGGTGAATGCCCAGACGGCTGGCGCCAGCACTCAAACGCAAAGCTTTCAAGTACGGCAGCTCCGGCAAGCTGACTGCCACGAGCCGCTGGACCCAGAAGGCCTCGTGCCTTGCGACCTCTTCGTGGAGGGAAGTGATGCCGGCAGCTTGCTGCGAGTCGAGAATTGCAAGGCGACTCGCGAGGGCCAGGCTGAGCTGCGCGGGTGTCCGCGGCGAACCGTCCAACGCAGACAGTTTGGCGAGGGTAACGTCACGAGTTCCGGTCGCAACCGTGACCGTCTCCGTCTCCAAGGCCACAATTGTTCCCGGTGGTTCACCGCTCGCGGCAGGAGCAATCCTGCACTCTCCAACGCCAAACCACCCGGAGGGGGAACAAGCCTTCGGAAGCCCCAGCGGATTCGAGTAGCTGCCAAAGTCGAGCGCCCGAACCAGGGCCGAGATCTTCTCGGCCGGCCAACCCCAGGCGATGGCACAACCGGATGCGGGCCGTCGCGATAGCGAGTAATAGGTCCGCTTGAGCAGGTCATGCTTGCGAGGTTGCGAGCCGCCTTCCCCCAGCTCGCGCGACAGATCAATAAACGTGCGGATGCCTGCCTCGTAGCACTTCGCATTGAGGGTGAGCGCTGTTTCACCAGGGGAGATCGGAAAGATCTCCTGTTTCAGGATGCCGCCTGCGTCCACGCCGCCTTCAACAAGGTGCCAGGTGACGCCATGTGATTCCGCCTCTTCGAGAATTGCCCAGGAAGTGGCGTAAAGACCGGCGTACCTCGGTAGTGGGCCGTCGTGGAAGTTGACCACTCCCCTTCTGGCGGACTCGAGCACCTCTGGCTGCAGGATGGCGAGGTTTGCTATGCTGAAGATATAGTCCGCCGGCCGCTGTCGAAGAACGTTGCCAAGCTCGAAGTCGAACGCCAGGGTGGGAAGCCCCTTGCCCTGCGCCCAGCGGCCAATGCCGGGGTCGCCTGAAACCACGCCAAGGATTTCATTCCCATCCCCAAGCAGCACCTCCGAGCACTGTATCAAGAGCGACCCCGTGCCGATAACATAAGCGGTATATTTGCGTTTCTCACTCATCTTGCAAAGTCTGCTATGGGGACGGTTAACCGGCAACCACCTGAGGTCCTGAGATCCTGGCAGCGGGTAATATACTCCGCGGGGAGGTAGAAGACCTCCCCCATGCCATGGCGCCTGGTGGCGCCCCTCCTCCTCGCTGGGAAGGGGGACTCCTCAAGAAAAAGGCGGCCTGTGGAGAAAGTGAATCTTGCTTGCGAACGAGTGCGCGACTGTAGAGCGGGTTGCTATCGACTGCTCTGGTTGCTGAGAACCGTTTCCGCCCGCGCCGCCAGCTTTCTTGTCTCTTCATCCGCCGGCGCCGCTGCCAGGACTTGCTGCCAGAGCGCGAGGGCCGCCGCGACCTTGCCCTCGCCATAGAGGCGCATCCCCTCACGCTTGCGGCATTCGATCTCCCCGGGCGAAAGGCGTTGGCCAGACTTCTCCGGCCCCTGCGCCCGGGCCGGCTCCGGGAGATCGGGCCCCGGGGCAGGGCATTGGACACCCGCTGCCGGCTGCGGCTTTCTCCGCCAGAACGCCTCACGCTTGTGCTCAAGCCAGTGGCTCAAGAGCCTGTGCCAGGCAACCGCCTCGGGCTCTTGCGGCAACAAGCTCGAGAGGTCCGCAAGCTCACACTCGGCCTCAAAGAATGCACCCGACTCGATTCGCTCGAGGATGTGCAAGTGCTGTGGCATCAAGGCCGAGTCCCCTGGCGCGCGATCGTGAATCTTGATGCGTCTATGCGGACTGCAGGCCACGCTCGAGGCGACGATCACCAGCGGCGTCAGTAGCGTCGTGATTCTCAAGTTGTCTCTCCTTCAAGAAAGCCACGGCCAGATCGACAACATCGGGGTCGAACTGGGTCCCTCTGCCCTTGTCGAGCACCTCAAGGGCTGCCTCGGTGGTCAGGGCCTTCCGGTAGGGGCGGTCGGTCAACATTGCGTCGATCGCATCCGCCACAGCAATAACCCGGCTTGGAAACGGAATCGCCTCGCCGGACAGACCATCCGGGTAGCCGCGGCCGTCCCACCGCTCGTGGTGATGCCGAATCCAGAGCGCCACGCCCTTCAGAGAATCCATGTGGCTCAGAATTTCGGCTCCGACAGTCACATGGCCCTGAATGATCCTGGCCTCCTCGGCCGTCAGGTTCTCCGCCTTGAGCAAGATGCCATCGGGGATGCCGATCTTGCCCAGATCATGAAGCAGCGCCGCCGACTGCAGCAGGAAATCTTCAAAAGGCTCCTGAACACCACGGCGCTTCAACATTTCCTTCGCATAGCCGCTGACGCGGACGCAATGGCCAGCCGTGTACTGATCCTTCGCTTCCACCGAGTTGATCATCGCGTGAATCGCTTCGAGTTGCTTGGAGAGTGCCTCCTGTCGAGCCGACGAGAGGCGCTCCACCATGGAGTTGAACACCGCGCAAAGCTCCGCCACCTCATCGGTGCCGTCCACGGGCACTCGTGCTGAAAGATCGCCTTCACCGATTTTCCGGGCTGCGCAGGTCACTTTCCCCAGAGCTCGGAACAGGCCATGCAGCCAGACAATACCCAGTGCCGTCAAGACGACAAACCCGAGGCTAACCATGGCGAAGACAGGAATATTCGCACTGCGGATGCTCGCCTCGAGATCCGATCGGTCAAGGAGCAGTCGGACCGTTCCGATGGGACCTCCGCCGAATCGTACTCCGTGAGAGGCCAGAATGAACGGTTCTTGCGACTGCCAGGTGGCTCGAGGAGAGCTCGAGGCGAGTCGCCCCAAGATCGCATGCGATGGCGGCTGATCCGAGGAGAGTCTATCGGTGCTGTAGACCTGTCTCCCCGCAGCGTCGGCAATGACCACGGCACTCACGTCATGGCGCTGAAAAGCAGCCGCGATCAATTGCATCTGCATGCGGTCATTGGCGGCCAGGGACTCCGCTATAACGTCGGCGAAGCAACTGGCGACTTCGGCTGCACGCTTTTCGGCATATCTCGCGGCAACTTTTCCGGCCGTACTCGACAGTAGCATGTGCATCGCAAGCATCACCACTGTGGCAATGCTTACGGCAGCCAAGGTCAACCGGCACTTGAGGCCGCGTGGCAGCCGCCTTCGCGCGGCGACCGAAAGCCCGAGAGGCGGCAGATCGCCTTGCTGAGAAATGCCGAGCGCGAACGGGTACGCAGAGAAAACATCTCTGGAGAATACAAGATCGTGTGGAGTGGGCAACACAATCGCCGGTCAGGGAGTGGTTACCGGCACGCTCGGAGATCAACGTACCTGGTAGCAACAGCCCTTCATGGCCCAGCAGTCACCGAGTTGCACTCCTCGCTCAAAAGAAGGGCAACGACAAGGCCCGGGCACCGCGGATCCGAAGGTGGCATCTCGGTCCAGCCGCCCGGCGCGGCTGGACCGCAGAGTGAAGCCTTCAGGGGCTTATCGATGTCTCTACGGCTCCACGGCCACGCGAAATCCGATCAGCGAGCTGCGATTCACCGGGTTTGTTCCAAGCCTCAGCGCCGAGCGGAAAGCCGCCTCGTTGATGCTGTACCAGCCACCCCCCCTCGTGAGACGATACTTGCCCTCGACCCACCAGTCCTCGCACCACTCGATGATGGTACCGGCCATGTCGCACACGCCGTAGATGGAGCGGTCAGCGCTGAAAGATCCCACGGGCTCGGGTTGTGAGCGCTCGGATCTCGAGAGCCCTCCTTTGAGAAATGACCAGTCGAAACGGTTTCCCCACGGGTAAATTGAGCGACCCACTCCCCGTGCAGCCTTTTCCCACTCGGCATCGCGAAGGAGGCGGACGCGTCGGCCGGTGTGTTGCGAGCACCACTGAGCATAACGCGTGGCGGAGTACCAGTTCACCGCAAAGACTGGCAGCTCCCATTCAAAGCCCGCCATGTAACGAACGCGCGTTGGCGCATCGATATCCATCAGATCCGCAGCAGGCTCGAAGCAGCCTGAAGCACCGACGGACATGCACTCGCCCTCCTTCTCCGTGCGCGGGATGTACTGCGAAAGCTCCCCATCCCCCTTCGAACGCAAGTCATCCAGAAATGCCCCATACTCACGGAAGGTCACGGGATGGGTCCCAACGAAAATGTCGGGCACGTACTGGCGGCACAGCGGCACGGATCCGTTGGCGGGAGAATCTCCCCCCATCGCGAACTCACCAGCCGGCACGTAGACGAAGCTCTCGCCGATCTCGGAATCGCGATAGAGTGTGACCTTGGCTTGCTCCCGGCCGCAGCGAGTGACGAGCACGGGAAATCGAACATCCCGAAAGCCGGCTTTCTTGATCACAAGGAGATAATGGCCGACCTTCAGCTCAAGCTTGAGCGGCGTTGTGCCGCCCATGAAACCCGGCTCCTCCACGAGCCGTCGGCCTCGCTCGGAGAGCAAGTGCACCAGGACGTCCGCGCCCGGTGGATCAGTATCGAGGACGACTAGCCCCTTCCCCTCCAGGAGCTTCGAGAGCTTTCCGTTGTCGTAACGTTCGACGAGACTTCTGTAAATGGCCTCATTGTCGGAGTTTCCTGTGCGTTCTGCCTCCTCAAATCGCTGCCAGTAAAGCTCGGCCAGCACCTGCTTCGCGGCAAGGCAATGGGGATCAACGTTGATCGCAGAGTGGAGTAGCGCGGTGGCATCGGTAAAGGCCTGGATGCGCTGACGCCGTAACTCGGCAGCCTCCTCCTCGAGCTGCCAGGCCACAGCCTTCAGATCCGGCGCGTCGTGAGGCTTGAGCATGGATGCCGCCTCCTCCGCCTTGAGGTGGGTCTTTTCCTCGAGGTCAGCCAGACGACGGTAGTCGCGGGTCTTTTCCCTCCCCTGCTGTGAGAGCTGAACGGCCTCCTTCTTTCTCCGCTCGGTCTCAAGAGTGCCGTCGAGAAAGACCTGAAGGGCCTCGTGAAAAGACATCGCATCGGGGTACCGCGCATCCTTCGAGGCCTGGAGGGCCCTCATGCAGATCTCTTCGAGGCTGGAAAGGATGGAGTTGCGAGGGGCTCTGATGCGAGGCGAAACAACTTGGCAAGCGCCAGCCTTTGCTATGACCTCGCGGGATGAGCTGCCCTCGTAGGGTGGGTGGTAAGTGAGGATCTCGTAAAGGAGCGCTCCAAGGCCGAAAATATCCGTTCGGGTATCGATCTCATCCGTCCAGCCGCGGGCTTGTTCAGGAGACATGTAGTTCGGCGTGCCCGAGATCGTTCCGGCAAGTGTGTGTTCGCCGGAGTCTCTGCGATTCGAGTGGACCAGTTCATTGTCGCGCAGCTGCTCCTCCACTCCCCTTCGATCGACCAGCTTCGCCAGACCCCAGTCCATGACGAAAACTTCTCCGAAGTCGCCGACCATGATATTGTCGGGCTTCAAATCGCGGTGAATCACACCGCGCACGTGCGCGTAGTGGATCCCCATGGTCACCTGTTGGAGAATTTGAAGAAGGCGCGTGAGGGTAAAGTGACGTCGAGTCTCCAGGCGCCCGACCGACAGGTCGCGCACGACTTCCCTGAGGTTGCGGCCACGAACGAGCTTCATGGTGAAATAGACGCCCCGGGTCTTGTCGATGCCAAGGTCGTAGACGGGGGCTATGTTGGGATGCTCGAGCTGGCCCGTCGCCTGGGCTTCCTCAAAAAAACGGCGGATGGCTCTGGGTTCTCGCACCTCGTCGCGCAGGACCTTCATGGCGACCCGGCGCCGGAGGTCCTGGTCATAGACATTCAACACCCTGCCCATTCCCCCTTCGCCGATTTCACCCTCGACGCAATAGCGCTCGGGCGAAAGATGGATCTGCGATGACGCGACATCGGCTGAGGCCAGCAGGTCGATCCGGGGCGCGAATCCCAGGTGCTCCTCCAGGCGCTTCACGACGCTACGAGCTCCCTCCTCGCCGATGGCCAGGAGGAGATCCTTGGCGCCATCCCTGGATGAATTCTCATCGCGGCAAGCTTTCTGGCACGACACTTCCTGCTCCTGGGGCGTGAGGACCTCCCGCGGATCGTTAACTTCGGAGCGAGGGACAAGTCCGCGGAGGTACCGCATCGGGGTCGCCAGACGCTCCGCAAAGAAGCGGTCCAGCTCGGCGTCGGACTTCAAGTGGTGACGTGAATCGGGTTGCATGGGTCGATGCCTTCCTGCGCTCCTACCCTTCTATCCCCCGCAGTGGGTTGGGAATTCATGGCAGCCCAGCGAGTCATATCCGGTGGCCCCGTTCCACGGATCCGCGCCGCAGGAGGGAAATGGAGCCCTGGGCTCCACGCCACCGAGGAAGAGCGCATGGAAAATATAGACGGCGTCCGTCAAGTCGATCCTGTCGTCATCGTTCGCGTCGGCGGCGTCATCGCAGGGGAGAGCACCCAGCGAGCCAAAGCGGTTCAAAAGCACAGTGATACCGTCAGAGATGTCGAACAACTCGTCGAGGTTCACATCACCCCGCTTGAAGTGAATCGGTAGATGGATCGTCATTTCCTTCGTCGCCTTTTTCACGACGCCGCGGATTGGCACCTGTGTGACCTCGAGCTTCATTTTGAGGTCGAAGCGCTCGCCATTCCGCGGCTCGCCGTAGAGAATTCGAATGCGCCGATTGCAATGTTCCTCACCCGCCTCCGGCTCCCAGGTGACCGGTATCGTCGGGTCAAGGCTCGTGAGCGTCCATTCGAAGGGCCGGAGCATCGAGGGGCAGCTAAGGCTCGGATCGGCCTCGGCGCCGCCTCCATTGCCTCCGGGCACCTGGGCCCGAGACTCGCTTCCGTCGGCATCAACACGACGGATCTCACGCGGGTCGGGGCAAATGTCGACAATGGGTGGCAAAATCGGCCCATCCGTCGGGTACCTCGGGCCAAGCTGATCGAGGAGCCCAATCAGAGCATCGCTCAAGGCTTCTGGATAGATCGCCGAGAGGTGCACCCGGCCGTTGAAGGGCCGCGACTCGTCGCTCGAGTTGCCCAGGAGCAACTGGTGAGTGGAGTTCCAGGTCGCATCGACGAAATCCGCGTGCGGAACATTGCGCCGAGCGGCACGACGGCCGTTAACGTAGATCCTGTGCTCATCTCCGGAGCGAACAAAGACGAGGTTGGTGAGACCATCCGTCCTTGGGCTCGCCGAGACAGAGAGCTCCTCCTAGACCCCGTTGACACGCACATTCGCGGTGTAATCTATCCCCCCGTTGTGCCCAAGGAGCCAGTTGACATCCGCCGTGCCCGAGGACATGGAGAAAATAAAGGACCGTCCCCCCGGCGGCAAGAGAGGCGAGACCTGCGAGACCCAGAGTTCTATCGTGAAGTCATTCACAATACTCTCGATCAGCTTGTCGGCGCTGGAGCCCGAGAAGTAGAGCCCCGAGGAGAAGACGCCCGCACAACCCGGATTGAACAAGATGCCGTGGAAGGGATCCCCATCGCCTTGAGTCACGAGCTGCACGGCACAGAACTCGAGTGCCTCCAGGGAGAGCTGTAGACCGAGCGTGGGCTGCGCCAGAGATTGGTCCTCGAGCACCAGGGGAGCCGCGCTCAAGGTGCCACCGCCGCCATCGGCACCGCCTCCGGCTGCAGGATTCGGCAAGGGGAACGCATGGATGACCAGAGGCTCCACTGAATCAAGGACATGGATGGAAAAGGTGAACTTCATCTGTCCATCGACCCCATCTAGCCCGAGCACGACGGGGATGTCTTGTCCCGCCGCCCCGGGAGGCGGAACCCAGACTATTCTTCCCTGCTCGGGAAGGAACTCTAGATCCGGTGGACCGCTGAGGACCGCAATCAGCTCGAACCGTAAGCCCCGGACGGCCACAAGCGGGATGTCAACGGGTCGCCCCACCACCGCCACGAGAAAGCGTGGATCGATAGGGAAAAGCTCCGGGCTCTCTGTCAGGTTCGGGGGCAGAACCTCAACCATTAGCTCGGTTCGATCCAATTTCCGAAATTCAGGCGCCTTCGCCACGAGAAGCTCGACCAGATACAAGCCCGGGAGGCGGAATCGTAGGCGCGTGACGAAACTGGCGGGCGAAACAACCTCTCCGCCTTTCTGTCCGCTGACCCGCCACTGGTACCGAAGCGCCTGGGTTCCTCGAGAGTCGAGTACGTTGCGTCCATCAAAGATCGCCTCGGCAATGCCGGCGGGCGGCATCACGAGCCGCGACGGCCCCAGGATGGAGGCGCGGGGACCCCGAGGTGGGTTCCCGGGGCAATCGACCGCGCAGTTCTTCGAAACTGACACCTGACCCTGCAGGTCGACCACGGTGAGCACGTAGTGGTGAGGCCCTGGCTTTACAGCGGAGTCGATAAAGGCCTGTGGCTCACCCGGCTTTTCGCCAGGCAACACGGCCAAGACGGCTTCATCTCGACGTAGCTCTATCGAGAATCCGTTCTCAGTCCTCGGATTGACCCAGAAGAGGTGGGCCGCAGGCCGACCCACCGCATCGACCTGGCAAGCGCATTGAAGAGCTTCGACCGGCGGCAGGACCTGGGCGACGACTCCTCCCCGAAGCAGGGTGAAGAAGCAAATAGCCAACAGGGGACAACTTGGGCACTGACTTAGTCTCATTGGCGACCCGTGGTTCTATTCGGCCGGGGCCCATGTCGTACCTCGCTGCGAGATGCCATCTCATGAGCACCTACCTATTGGCCCGGGCCCAATGATATCAGTTGTGGTTTCTCGTAAAGGGGGAAAATGGAGCAAGATAGCCCTCGGGGCTGCCAGTGGAGTTACAGGTTGCGCACCTCTCGATCCTGAAGAATCGCAATTTGGGGCAGTATTTGCAAGATCCGGACCTCCTTGAGGTTTGCTTCTTGGTCAAGACCTCTATCCGCGATGATCTTGTGGGGAGCAGAATTATCCTGGCAGGAGAGCTTTTCAATCCCTACGACCGGCCTTGCAAGCGCTCGAGCTGGGGCCGCTCGGGGAACCGGTTCGACTAAATTCTGGGCCTCGGGTACTTGCCGAGCTCGCGAGGGTTTTTCCCACGTATCGTGAGAACTTTCACACTCACGGCCTGGGCAGTGTCTGTATGGCGGAGATCGCGAGCCTCAAGTGAAAGATACAAGACCACGTTTCACGGCCGACAGGGGCGAAGCTCGTGCAGAATTCACGGGCGCCCATTCGCAATGGGCCAGCGGTTTGCAGCCCAAGAGATGCTGCTCAAGCAACGAGCGACAATGTTGTGAGTTAGTCTTCTGAATGGGAGGGTAATTATTCATGTGGCGTGGATTGGTGTTGATTGTTTCAGCTCTGGCGCTCCCCCTGGCAGGATCAGCCACGCCCGAGGAAAAGCCCCCTCCAGTTGAGGCGGGTGTAAAAGCTTCGGCGCACAAGTTCGTTGGAGTCGCAAATTGCAAGCTCTGCCATGCAGACGACACGACCGGCAATCAGTACGAGCAGTGGAAAAAGTCGAAGCATGCGGGTGCGCTAAGAACGCTCTCCTCTCCGGGTGCCAAGGAAATCGGCGCCAAGCTTGGAATCCCCGATCCTTCCAAGGACATCAAGTGTCTTCGCTGCCATGTGACCGGGGCGGAAGCCCCCAAGTCCCGGAAGGCGCGCACCTACAAGGAATCGGACGCCGTGGGTTGCGAGAGCTGCCATGGAGCGGGAGAACTCTACGCGAAGGAGGAGGTCTTCAAGCAGGGCAAGGAGGCAGCGATGAAGCTGGGTTTGATCGAGCCCACGGAGCAAAACTGCCTCGGTTGTCACAACAAGGAGAGCCCCACGTTCAAGGAGTTCGACTTCAAGAAGCGCTTTGAAGAAGTGAAGCACCCCAACCCGAAGCTCAAGAAGTAACCGGGCGGGACCATAGACAAACAACGTGCCTGGTCTGCCCACTCGATCCCTGGTGAACTTCACGAGCCTCGTCGGCGGCGTACTGGCCATCCTCGGGCTCGGCGCGAGCACACTGCTCCTCTGCCTCGATTTCCTGGGAGGACCGCAGCGTCCTTACACGGGGATCCTCACCTTTCTGGTCTTCCCGGCCGTCTTGATCCTTGGGCTCATCCTGGTGCCCCTGGGTGCCTTGCTTCAACGTCGCCGCCTTCACAAAGGCGGCGCTGACCTTCCCCGACACCCCATTGTCGATTTAAATCATCCTCCCACCCGCAGACTCCTCCTCTCGATCACTTTCCTGACGCTCGTAATCCTGCTGCTCAGCGTGCTGGGCGGCTACAAGGCCTATGAATTCACGGAGTCCGTCACGTTTTGCGGCGAACTTTGTCACTCCGTGATGGAGCCAGAGCACACTGCGTTTCTGGATTCTCCCCACGCGCGGGTCAAGTGCGTCGAGTGTCACGTGGGGGGAGGAGCCGAGTCGTACTTGCGAGCGAAGATCTCCGGGATCAAGCAGGTACGGGGCATGATCACCGGAGATTACCCCCGGCCGATTCCAGCGCCAGTCGAAGGCATGCGATCTGCACAGGACATTTGCATGGAGTGCCACTGGCCCAGCAAACCGTTTGGAGATCAGGTCTTGACCCGAACCCTGTTCGAGCAGGATCGTAACAGCACACGGCGCGAATTTCAGGTCGTGATGAAGACGGGCGGCGCCGATCGCAATGGCGGCCGGGGTGAGGGTATTCACTGGCACGCGAACCCGGCCAATCGAATCGAAATCGCCTTCAGGGATTCGCAGCGAAATCAGATCCCGTGGTTTCGAGTCACCGTCCCCGGCAAGGAGCCCGTCGTCTACACCGACCCGGAGAAGCCAGTCGCCTCCGAGGAACTTGCCACTGTCGAACACCGGATCATGGACTGTGTCGACTGCCACAACCGACCGGCTCATCGCTTCCACTCTCCCGAAGCCGCAGTGGATCTGGCGCTCGAAGCCTGCGCGCTCGAGGCCTCCCTGCCGTTCGCCAAGGCCACGTCGATCGCGGTGCTGGCAGAAGCAGCCGCAGAGTTTACTCCCGCGGACGCGAGCTGGTTCGAGGCTCGATTGAAGGATTACTTCGCGCAGAAGCATCCGGGCCTCGTGGCAGAGGCCACGGCGAAGTTCCCAGCGGCCTCGAAGGCTCTCGAGCAGATCTACGCGCGCAACTTCTTCCCGCGGATGAAGGCCGGCTGGGCATCTTACCCGGACCACAGTGGGCACAAGGAGTTCGCAGGCTGCCTGCGCTGCCATGACGGCAAGCACAAGAGCCTGGATGGAGCCACGGTCTCCGGCGCCTGCGATCTCTGTCACACCTTCGTGGCCCGCGCCCAGGAGGGGCAGGGATACATCTCCTTGCCCGCAGACGCGTCCTTCGTTCATCCGTGGAAGCACGCAAAGCATTCGCAAATAGAGTGTTGGTCGTGCCACACCGGGAAGTCCTCGCCCTACGAGACTTGCTCGAAGTGCCACGAGATCGAACCAACTGCTTCAATGGCAACCCTGGCGTGTGCGAGCTGCCACAAGCCCATGAAGGTGACCGCAGACAAGACCGACTGTATTCCCTGCCATGACACCGCCCAGTCGAAGATGCACTCAACCCCGGGACATATCGATTGTGTTCTTTGCCACAAGCAGCATGAGTGGAAGACCGTGGATTATCCAGACGATTGCACCAGCTCCTGCCACAAGAACTTGAAGGATCCGCACCATCCGGGCGAGGCTTGCGTGCCCTGTCATGACTTCAAGGGCGTCACAAGCTTGCTCGTGTCGCTGCCATCTCACTGGGGTGCATCGAAGTGAATTCCCTGTTCAGCATCTTGCAAAATCTCTCGATTGGAGTCTCTTGCATGGAGCACTTCCAGGCATCCACGCTCACGATCTGTGTGCTGCTTTTCGCGGGGCAGTTGGCTGGTCAAGACCCGAATCCCACGCCCGAATCTCCGCCGTCCACCGAGCAGCCAAGGCAGCCCCCCCGCAAGGAGCCAAGCCCACTACAGCTTGAGCTCTATTCGCCACTCAATGATCTGGAGCGCCGGCTGGACTACGCCATCGACGGCACGCTGTCGGCGCGCTACATTTTCCGCTCTTCCCCGGGAGAGCGAGACCAGGACCTCTACGAGAATCTACACCTGAGACTCGGGAACCCTGAACGGGATCAGATCAGCGCAGTGTTCCTCGGCCGCCTCAGTGAGGATATCGACGGCCAGCGCCATCGGGACGGGTTTTCGGTGTTCGATAACGTCACCGACAGCTACGACAACAACGTCAACGGACGATTCTATCTCGGCTACCTCGAACTTCGCCGTATGCAGTGGCTTGACACGGCTGGAATCGACCGCGTAAGGGCCGGACGGCAGACCTACGACGAAACTGCGGACTTCCTCATCTTCGATGGCGGCCGGATAGACTCCCGGGCCTTCAAGGATCTCGCCAATCTGCGGCTCACGGCCTATGGCGGCCTGCCAGTCCACTACTTCGAGTCATCTCCCTCGGGGGACGCCCTCGCCGGGGCGGGAATGGAGCTTGCTCCGTTCCGCAGCACTCGTGGAAGAGTTGACTGGACCTACCTCGAGGACCGGCGCGAGGACATCCATGCCAGCGATCACTTGCTCTCTGCAGCGCTGTGGCAATCCCTCGGGGAGCGTTTCTCACTGCACGGGCGGTACAACCTTCTGAACGGTGATACGCGAGACTACCTGGTACGCGGGACCTACCGGGAGACCTTGATCGATTTCCTGCTCCAGGCCTCATTCAGGCACTCGGTTCAGCCCCTTCGAGACCTGTCCGTCGAGCTCGACCCCTTCTTTTCCGTGGTACGGGACTACAAGCCGTTCTGGCAAGTGGACGTGCGAGGCTCCAAGGGGCTCGGAGAGCACGCATCGCTCGACGGAGGTATCAGCTTGCGAGAATTGGTGCATGAAGAGGATCAGGGGAGGTTCAATCACGAATTCGTTCGATACTACGTCACCCCGTCCACTCACGACTGGCCCTTCAAGGGCACCAGCGTCTCCCTGACGGGTGAGCTATGGCAAAGCCAAGGCGACCAGTTTTTCACGTTGGGCGGCGAGGTGCGACAGGCAATTCTGCGCGCCCTGATCCTGGCGATTGGTTCACAATACTCCTTGTACAAGTACGACTTCTTCTCGCAAGAGGAGAAGTCCCACGTGAGAACCATCTTCGGGCGGCTTGAGTATCGCCTGGCCACAGATGTGAAGGTGCATGTGCTGTACTCGTGCGAGAAGGACGACGTTTCCACGTACCACATCCTCGAGACCGGATTGACCTACTCTTTCTGACGAACACTGGATGAAACCCATGGCCTCAACGCACAGACGAATTCACATGCGGGGACTCTTGTGCAGAACTACGGTGGCAGCCGTGTTCTGCGTGATCGTCATCGCCGGCTGCCATCTCGTGGGACTTGGGGGCTTCGGGGGACCAGCGTTCAGTCACCGGACTCACGTGACGGAGAAGAAGCTCCAGTGCGCAGATTGCCACGCAGACTACGAAACGAGCGCAACGGCCGGCATGCCTGTGGCCGAGATCTGCGCCCCTTGCCACGGAGACAAGGACCAGCTGAAGCCGCCTCGGGAGCGCGCCGATGCTTTCTTCAAGAATGGTGCACTTGTCGCATCGAACGTCACGCAGATCTCTAACGAGATCGTGTTTTCCCACCAGGTGCACCAGGCAAAGGGTGTGACCTGCGCCGAGTGCCATCGTGGAATCGAGGACAGCCAGCGTGTCACGGACAAGCTGGCCATCGGTAAGCCCGAGTGCATGGACTGTCACGCACGCCGGGGAATTTCCAATGAATGTTCGGTCTGCCACCAGCAGATTCGCCGGGACGTGGCCCCCGAGAGCCACCGACTCAACTGGACCGCGCTGCACGGTCAGTCCGTCCGCTCCGACGCCCGTACCCGCAGCGACTGCAACCTGTGCCACACGGAGAACCAATGCTCGACCTGCCACCAGGAGGTCGCGCCCAGCAGTCACACCAATTTCTGGCGGCAACGCGGCCACGGTATCGCCTCCGGCATCGATCGAGACACATGCCGCGCGTGCCACCATGTCGATTTCTGCGACCGCTGCCACCAGGAAGCTTCACCGCGAACTCACACAGGATCGTTTGCCTCCGCCCGCCAGTCTCACTGCATTACATGTCATACTCCCGTAAGCAGCGAGGACTCCTGCTTCGTCTGCCACAAGGGCACACCCAGCCACCTTTTGGCGACTGCGCTTCCCGCCAGTCACAACACGGGTATGAACTGTAGACAATGCCACGGCGCAGGCCTGCCATTGCAGCACGTCGACAACGGAGACAACTGCGTCACTTGCCACCGGTAAATTTGTGAACAAACAGGGATATAGCCAAATGTCTAGCCCACGCGCAATCACTTCAATCGGTTTTCTGGCTCTTCTGGCCATCGTCTTGCCCATGACTCTGCCCTCCTGTCAGGGGAAGCGCGGCTCACCCGGGAAGACGGTCATCAACGAGCGACCCCCCGAAGAAACCCCGGGTCAGACTCTCCCAGGAGTTGTCGTGGACATCACTTCGGTATCCGGCGGCTCGGGCGCCGGCGGAGCCTTCCGAGTCGGTGACAGGATCTCCATCGCCTTCACCGTGAAGACGACAGCGGGAAATGACCTGGCACTCGACTCGCTGAGCCTGCTCGCAGCCATGGTCTCGGGCCCGACCTTCAACTACCAGAGGATCATCGGGCGGCAAACTAACCTGGCGACCTTGTCCTCCGCGAACGCCGACGGCTCCCATACCTATACGTTCGATGATCCGATCCCTGCGGCCTACCTGGCACCTCTCAACGACACCGCCAGCCTTGGCAGTGGGGACGGAGAGGCGGGTCAGGCTCTCGTCTCGGGAACGTACACCGTGGGTCTGGAGGCCTACAAGAGCTATCTCGTCGGCGAGGTAACGTACCGCGACGCCGGAAACACCACCGAGGATCTCTTGTTTGGAAGCGCATCGAGTCTAGATCCCAGAGAAGTCGTCACGGTCAACCACTGCAATCAGTGCCACCGCCAGATCCGGGCCCATGGCGGAATTCGCGTCAACAACGTCAAGCACTGCCTGCTCTGCCACACCTCGGGAGCCGAGGATCGAAACGTGGACTCCGTGGAAAGCGGAACTCCAGGACGAGCGATTGACTTCCGCGTGATGATCCACAAGATTCACAATGGCGAGCATCTACCATCCGTGCTTGGAGTCAACACCGCGGCTGACGGCTCGCGAAACTACACCACCACGCCACAGCCATATCGCCTGGTGGGATTCAGGGACGAAGTCGTGGATTACTCAGCCATCGCCTTTCCCGTGTGGCCAAATCTGAATCAGCCCATGCCGCGAGACGCCGGGTATACGGCTCTTTCGACCACGGAGAAGGGACTGGAGGACATCATCCGCGAGGGAGTGACGGCCTGCGAGAAGTGCCACGGAGACCCGGACGGGGACGGCCCAGTGACGGCGCCTGCGCAGGGCGACGTTGCTTATTCACAGCCGTCGCGACGAGCCTGCGGCTCCTGCCACGACGATATCAACTGGGACTACCCCTACGTGGCCAATACCCAGACCATGCCGGCGCAGCCCAACGACTCGGGTTGCGCCACGTCGGACTGCCACAACACGGCCGGCACCAGCCTTTCCGTGGAGGACGCACACGTCCACCCGGTCAAAAATTTGAGCGTGAATCCCGGGATTAATGTGAGCCTGGGATCTCTCGTTGAAGCTGGAACTGCCGACGACGACGGAACGATCGACCCCGGCGAGAAGATTCAAGTATCTCTCTCCTTCACGAACGACGCCGGAGAGGCGGTCGCTCCGAGCGCTCTCTCGGCCCTCAGCCTCGCGATCTCGGGCCCCATCAACAACCAGAATATTCTCCTGAGCACCTCGATCCCCACGGCAGCCCTGACGGGCTCCCAGCCCTTCACCACCAAGGTCCCCCAACCCATTGCCCTCGAGTTTGTTGGGGACGGGACAGGCGCCGGGGGTGAGGTCTTCACGACCTCCCGGACGCCCCACTGGAATGTCACCGGGGGCGCAACGACCGTCAGGGTACGTACCGCGACAAGCGGCGGGGCCACTACGGCCTCTGGCTCTGCAACAGCGCTCAACAACTACATCGACGTGGCCAGCAGCACCGACTTCGCCCGAAACGACTTTGTGGTGGTTGAGGATGGCGTCGGCGGCAAGGAAGAGTACGCACAGGTGATCTACGTGGATGGCACGCGGCTCTGGTTGGGGTCGCCGCTCAGGTTCACCCATGCCAATGGATCGACCGTCAGCGAGGTCACGTTGAACTCGAAGACTGTGACAACCGACTACACGCTGGATGCAGCAACGGGTTCGATCACGGAAGTTACAGAGTTTGGTGCCGGCAACGCCGTGGTTGTCTCGTACACGACGGACTATGTGCTGCCGACGGTCTTTCCGCCGGCCATCAACGACTCCCCCGACCTGGGGGAGGCCTGGGGCAAGTGGAAAGGCCTCAGCATCCTCGATGGAACGTACACCCTCGGCGTGTGGGCCTCGAGAGCTATCACCGTCACCGCCCACGGCGAGAGCACGGGATACCGCGGCACCTCGCTGACTGCGACCGAGGATTTCCTCGTCGGTTCGGCCACCGAGCTCACCACCTACAGCACGATCTCCTCCGCCGACAATTGCAATGCCTGCCACATTGAGGTGTTGTTCCACGGCGGAGGCCGGCGAGGTTTCAACAACTGCATCCTCTGCCACGGTACGGCCGGATCCGAGGATCGGCCCCGCTACACCGCGGCGAACGCTCCGGACACGTCGGGCATCACCATCGATTTCCGCAGCATGCTCCACAAGATTCACATGGGAGAGGAGCTGGCCAACGCGGAGACGTACACCCTCGTCGGCTTTGGGGCCAGCGCTTACCCCAACAACTATACCTCGCATACCTACTCGGAGGTTGGGTTCCCGGCCATGCCGGGGGGCACAAAGCAGTGCACGAGCTGCCACGGCGACTCTAATTCCTGGAAGGCTCCCATCGAGAGAGAGCACCCGGGCCAGACCGCTGCACCCCGCGTCTGGTACTCCGCCTGCACCTCCTGCCATGATTCGGATGCGGCTGCGGCACACGCGGACGTGAACACCTCGGGAGGTACCGAATCCTGCGCTGTCTGCCACGGCGAGGACCGGGAATTCAGCGTCGAGGTCTCGCACCGGGAATTTTGAGAGTGTTGCGGAGTCACCCAGTTTGCCTCGAGGGTGAGCGGTCTTGCCACTGACATTGTGCTGGAAGATACTTGCCAGTTGAGCAGATTTGGGCGAAAAGACGCACATCAGTAAAGGAAAATCCATGCTCGACGTCACCAGTCGCCGAAGTTTTCTCCAGAGCGTAATGGCCCTGACCGCAAGCTTTCCTGTTCTCCCGACGCTGTTACACGCGGTCGAGAAACCCTCAAGGAGGCCTCGCTCTCCCAACGAAAAACTCAACCTGGGCGTGATCGGCGTGGCCGGACGAGGCGGCGACAATTTGAACAGCGTCACGAGCGAGAACATCGTCGCCCTTTGCGATATCGACAGAACACACCTCGAACCCGTCGCACGCCTGTTTCCTGCGGCGAAGGCCCACGAGGACTTCCGCCGACTTCTTGACCACAAGGACCTCGACGCCATTTTGGTGTCTACGCCGGACCACATGCACGCAATCCCGGTCGCTGCGGCGTTACGACTGGGGCTCGATGTTTACTGCGAAAAACCGCTTGCCCACTCGGTCCACGAAGTACGGACGCTGCGCGAGTTGGCGACGAAACACCAGTGCATCACTCAGATGGGCACACAGATCCACGCCGACGACAACTACCGCAGAGCGGTGGAGATCGTGAAGGCTGGCCTGATCGGCGCTGTGAAGAGAGTGCACGTCTGGCACAACAACCGCCCCATGCCGGGGACTCGAGCCAAGGAAGGAACGCCGCCGGCGCACATCAACTACGACATGTGGCTAGGACCCGCGCCAGAGCGTCCGTTCCACCCTAGCCACTTCCACTTCAAGTGGCGCTACTGGTGGGACTTTGGTGGCGGAACCCTGGGCGACTTCGGTTGCCACTACATGGACCTGCCCTTCTGGGCTCTGGACCTCGATGCGCCGAGTTCGGTGGAGGCAACGGGCAACAAGGACTACGAGGGCGACAACGAAGTGCCCGGGGTGATGCGGGTCGAGTACCAGTTTCCCGCCAGGGGAGAGCAACCGCCCGTCCACCTCACCTGGTATCACGGCGGTTGGGTCCCCGAAGGCGCTGAGGAGTACAAGAAGGATGCTGCGGTGCTTTTCGAGGGCGAGAAGGGGCGCCTCCTCGCCGACTACGGCACACACCGGGTATTTCTCGGCGACTCGAAGGCCGAATTTGTGTCACCGAAACCGACAATCCCCAGTTCCATCGGCCACCACGAGGAATGGATTCAGGCCGTGAAGACGCGGGGTCCGACCACGTGCAACTTCCACTACTCCGGCGCGCTCGCCGAGGCGGTATTGCTGGGCAATGTGTCTTACCGGGCAGGGAAGAAGCTGGAGTGGGACGCGAAGGCCCTCAAGGCACTCAACTGCTCCGAGGCCGCCGGGTTTGTCCAGCGAGAGTATCGAAAGGGCTGGACGCTGTAGCCTCAGCCTGCACGGTCAGGACACTCCAAAACGTCGCAAGCGTGACACGCGGAGCGTTTGCCTTGCGTCTGGCCTTTCGCAGGCAGCCCCTTCGGGGCGACGAACTTCGTCAACGTTCTGCCTCCAGGAAGGTGGCCTCCAGGATCCGCCCTCCCACCTCCTGGCAATTTTCGAAATGAAGACGGTAGCCAGGAGCAATGGAAAAGCTACACCTTCACGCCCACGACCTGGAGGAGACGAGCCGCGATCTCATCGAAGCGAGCCGGCTCCCCATAGCTCCGTGCGACGAGCATGGCCCCCTCGAGGCCCATGGCAAGGAGTCGCGCCTCGGTCTCGGGAGCGGCCGAGAGGCGCAGTTCCCGCGCATCCCTGCCGGCCGCAAGGACCCGTGCGAGCCACGCCTCGTTCTCATCGAAGAACCGCCTCACCTCCTCCCTCATCGCCTTGGGCAAAGTGGCGATGTCGGAGGCCATCATGCCGCAGAGGCACATTCGATGCCCTTGCCGCAAGACTCCGGACCAAATCCCGACATAGAGGCGTAGCTGATCCGGGGCCCGGGGTGCCCGCTCAAGAATTTCCCCGAGGCACGCCAGGAAAGTCTCCCGATACCTCGCCACCAGTCCACGGCCGAGCGCCGCCTTGGAGGGAAAGTGATAATGGATCGAGGCGCTTCTGATCCGCAGCTCCCTTGAGATATCGGCATAGCTGAAGGCGTTGAAGCCTCGTATTTGGGTCAGCCGCTGAGCGACATCGAGGATTCGGACTGCGGTTGCGCTCGGAGGTCCTTTCTTCATGAACTCAGCGTACCACAACACCCCTTGCGAAACAAAAAGGCTCTTGAAATCTTACCTAGTCGTCAGTAGGGTGCTCTCGTGGCTCAGACACAGCGCCTCTAATTGCAACAGGGAGGAATCATGTCACGTCGCTATTTTCTCGGCCTGGCTCTCACGACGGCTCTCGCTGCCACAGGCTGCAAGACGACACAAGGCACCGGCGCGTCAGGGGACAAGGCCGCAGCCTTTCGGCTAGAGGGATCGCGGATCATTGGCTGTTGTTGCGCGGCGCCGTGTCCGTGTCGGCTCAACAAGAAGCCCATGCAATGTCATGGCTGCGACCACACCGATGCGGTACACGTGGAGAGGGGCAGCATCGGCCCGACCCGAATGGATGGTCTCACCTGGGTAACTGTTGGCAGAGGCTTTGGAGAAAACCCCGAGGGCAACTGGCTCGTGGTTTACCTGGATGAGAAGGCCACGCCGGAGCAGGAGAAAGCCCTGGGAGACATGCTCTCGAGTGATTTGAAGACCTGGGGAGCCAGAAAATCCCAACATCTGGCCGGCAGTTTCAAGGGGATAAAGCGCGTACCGATAAGTTATGTGGTCTCCTCGGACCGTCGGGAGTACGCGGCGACGATCCCTGACATCCTCGAGTTGAAGACAAGGGCCCATGTCAACCCGGGCCACAAGAACCCTGTGGCCTCCACAGGAATCATGGACGCGTTTGGGGACCGATTCATCCACGCGGATTGTCTCGCCCACCGATACAAAGATGCGCAGCTCAAGTACGAGTGGGATCTCACCGGAAGACAGGCCAACTTCGCGGATTTCGTCCTGGATCCGGAACGCGTCGCGCAGAGCGCCGTGGGCTGGGGCTGCTGGAGTGCCCACTCCGAGTACAAGGACAACGAGCCCTACCAGGAGCAACTGATTGGCAAGGAGCATTGAGCTCCTTGTTACTAGCCCAACTTGATCGTTCTTACCTTTTTTGGGGGGCCAATTGGCAGGGGTTATAGCGAGAAACCGCTTGTTTTTGAGGTGTGTTTCCGCCAAAACCCCCATTATAGGCACGAATAGTAACCATGTGTTTCCCTTGATGTGAAGGCTATTAATTACTATGTAGTCACGCGTGTTCATCAAGCGCACAACCAAGAAGTCGAATGGCAAAACCTACGTCAATCACCTCCTCGTAGAGTCCGTCATCACTGAGAAGGGCCCTCGGCATCGCGTCGTCTGCTCTCTCGGCAGTCTTGCCCCTGCGCCGAGATCCGAATGGCTCGTGCTGGCCAGAAAGGTCGAATCCGCTCTCGCCGGGCAGCCTGAGCTCCTGCCTGACAAGAGAGTCCAGAGCGTGCTTGAGAAGACCGCTGAGCGCCGCGCCCGAGGCTCACAGTCGCCTCCGACAAACCGAGACATCCTCGCCATCGACATCGAGCGAGTGGAAGTGCTCGAACCTCGAGAAGCTGGAGCCGTGCATGTCGGCCATCAGATGTGGAAGAGGCTCGGGTTGGATTCGATTCTCCTGCACGCTGGCTTGAGCGCAAGGAGCCGTCGGCTCACCGAGGTCATGGTGCTCAACCGACTGATCCGCCCGCTCTCGGAGCATGCCATGAGCGACTGGGTCCGCCGCGTAGCGATCGGAGACATTCTCGATTTCGACTTTGAGACCTTGGACCACCAAGTGCTCTACCGGAATCTCGATCGGCTGCATCCGAAGCGCACGGTGATCGAGAAAGAATTGGCGGAGCGGGAGAGAGCGCTCTTCAACCTCAAAGAGACGATCCTCCTTTACGATCTGACCTCGACCTACTTCGAGGGCAAATGTCTGCGTAATCCGCAAGCAAAGCTCGGATACTCTCGCGACAAACGGCCGGATTGTAAGCAGGTCATTGTGGGCTTGGTTCTCGACGGTGACGCCTTCCCGAAAGCTCACGAGGTCTTCGACGGTAACCGTAACGATCGGACCACTGTGGGAGACATGCTCGATGCCCTGGAGAAGCGCCTAGGCCGAAGAGGCGAAGCGACGGTCGTCGTGGATCGAGGCATGGCGTATGACGACAATTTAAAGTCGATCAAAGACCGCGGGTACCACTACATTGTGGCAAGCCGACAGGCAGAGCGGCACAAGCACTTCGAGGAGTTTGAAGGCGAGGACGGCTGGCAGGAGGTGATCCGAAAGGTCTCTCCAAGAAATCACTGGCAGAAGAAGTCGCAGGTCTACATCAAACGGAGTGCTGGGGACAATGGCGAGGTCCACGTCCTCTGTGTCAGTAACGGCCGCAAGGAGAAGGATCGAGCGATCCGAGAGAAGCACGAGAAGCGGCTGCTGGTGGATTTGAAGAAGCTCTCGGAGCGGATCAAGAAGTGTGACCTCGTCGAGGAGAAGAAGATCCACGAAGCCATCGGGCGGCTCAAAGAGAGATATCCGCGGGTCGCGAGGTACTACGAGATCCGCCATGATTCGGAGGGCAAGTCCCTCAGTTGGACAGAAGACTTGGAGAAGAAGGCCAGGGCGGTAAAGCTCGACGGCGGTTATCTGATGAAGACCGACCGGCAAGATCTTTCCGCAGACGAGATTTGGAAAACCTACATTCTGCTGACCCGAGTGGAGTCGGCGTTTCGTGCCATGAAGAGTCCGCTGATGGAGCGGCCCATCTTCCACCGCCTCGAGCGACGGGTGCAGACACATATTTTTCTATGCGTGCTGGCGTATCACTTGCTGATCTCGATCGAAAAGGTTTTCTTGGACCACGACATTCACACATCGTGGGAGACGCTCAGGCAGCAGCTGTCCACACACCAAGTCGTCACGGTGGTCCTGCCAGTGAGTAATGGCGAGACGCTCAAGATCCGAAAGGGCAGCACGCCGGAGGAGACCCACCGGCAGATCTACGACACCCTTGGGATCCCGCACGAGGTCATGAAGCC
>SXIK01000236.1 GCA_005772855.1 Planctomycetia bacterium
TAAGTCGTGAATCAGTGTCATTGGGTTCTGATTGCACAACGCTGCGAAGCGTTTCGATTGCATCTTGTTCGCGAAACGACTTTCGAAGTTTTTCTGCTAGCAGTTTTTTGTCAGTTGTACTCAGGGGAGCAATGAGGCCGCGCTTGAGTAATTGGTGAATTGTTTGATAAGTTTCGAATATGGAGAGTGCGGATAGAGAAGCGATTCTCCCAATCGGAAATTCGCCATTCAGGAATGGTTTTATTTCTTTGAGACATTCCTGATTAATGTCCAAAGTGTTGGACGACAACGTTCGCTTATTTGTAAAAGCATAAATTTCTGTGTCAAGAGGTATAAGTTGCTTAATTCGTCGAAGCTCGTCATCGCGGCGGACAGATTCCATCAGGACCGCGCTTGAACTTAATATAAGTTCTTTGCCTAAAACATCTGGACTAAATAACTCGAAGGCTGTGGTGTCGGCGTGTGCTGTAAATTCGTATTTGAGATCAGGGTGTACAATCAGCTCAAGAACGAGGTTTTCTATTTGGTGCAATATTCGAGTTGTTACTTGGTCTTCGGTGATAATTCGTCGGGAAATCAAGAAGTCTCCTGGATAGGAAGATCCAGGAAGCCAGGAGCTAAAAATGTTTTGAAACTGAGACTCTGTAAGTAACTTGTCTTTTACAAGAATGTACTTTAAGGTGTCAGGATGCTTCGCGTTAAAATTTAGTATTCTCAGGCCGGTTTTGAGTACAGCAATATTTTGTCTAAAAAAGGCAGATTCCAGCGTAAGAATTCCCTCTTGATTATTTAGCAAGAGGGCCTGAAGTATATTGGAAAGGGGAATCTGAGCTACGTCGCCTTTAAAAGACACAGGTGACCTCTATGGCTATATCCGTTGTATGAGAAGAGCAGTCATGTCGTCTTCTTGAGGTCTAGTGGCTGCGAAGGCCATGACCGATGCAAGAACGTTGTCCAGAAAGTCTTGGCAGCTGAGGGTTCGGGGTGCTTGAGAAAGTGTGAAGAGAAGCCTTTGTCTGCCAAACGTTTCTCCTCTTGGACTCCAACACTCGGTGATTCCATCAGTGATTAAAAGCGCGTATCCACCTGGAGGTATGGTGATTGTTTCCTGAGTCAAAGCTGTGCTAAAGAGTTTGTTTTGAGCCACGCCAAGGGGAATTCCCTTGGACTCGATTGTGGTTGGCACCCCGGAAGTATTGAGAAGAATAGGCAGTTCATGGCCTGCTCGTGCAAAAGTAAAGGTGCCTTGTGATAAGTCCAACGTGCCGTACAATGCAGTTGCAAAGTTGTACTTTGTAAAATCTGCATACAGGTCAACGTTGGCTTGAATAAGGACGTCTCTTGGGGTTGCAAAGCGGTTGTCTTTTGCACGGAGAGCTATAACTTTCTTGGTTAGGCCCATTAGTATCGCAGCTTCAAGTCCGTGTCCAGAAACGTCTCCGATCAAGATTCCAAGGGTATCGGCAGTGAGCGCAACAAAATCAAAGAAGTCTCCACCCACTTTTTCAGAGCTTTTGTAGAATACTGAAAAACTGTAGCCCTCAGCGCGTGGTGGGGCCTGTGGGAGAAAATGCTTCACGCATCGGTCAGCTGTTTCCAAGCCTTTTTCGAGTATGGCTGTTCTTTTTAGGGAGGTGTTGAGTTCGATAATTTGCCTGGTGATCGTAGGATGCGTTTTCTGTGTCTCCGAAGAGCATTTTGCTTTGTTTTTTGGTGTTGTGGAAGAGTTTTCGTCTTTGTCGTATGGGACTGTTGTGAAAGTGTTGTCAACAATGGTGTACTCTTGGTATGTGCCTGTTAAGATAAGGAGGTCAACAAGTTCGGAAGGTGGCGTGCATAAAAGAAATTGTTGATTGTTTGACTTGAATCGCGTCTTGATGTTTCGCAGGAAGCCAAGAATAGTTGTGTCGAATTTGGTTTGAGAAGTTTTATTGGTTGTAATGTTTGAAAGTTCTAAACCAGTGTCATGTGAGCATGCAAAGCAAGCCCGTTCTATTTCTTTGCCAAGCTCTTTGGTGTAGAGACCAGAGGCGGTCAAGATGCACAATTTCTCTGTTGCTGATTTTGTTAGGAGCGCATTTGGAAACTTTATGACAGTTGTTTTTACCTGGTCGTCAGGAACGGTTTGTGCGACGGGTGGCGTTGTGATGGGTTGCGCGCGCATTTAAAGGTGTTATTCAGGCAAAAACACAGTGTTTACAAGTACGTTGAAGAGAATGCACTTGGAGTATATTTTGGCGCGCGCTGTTGGGCAAGCTACGATAATGTGTCGGAGGTTTCTTGTGGTGTTATCGGTTGTTGTTTTGTAGGAGTGTGGGGTATTGAGTTTGTGGAGTAAGGGTGTTTGTGTAAGGAGATGTTATCTCGGGAAGGGCCTTTTTGTTATTTTGACAATGGTGAGGGTGGTGTGTGATGTTGTTGTGCGGGGTTTTGCTATGGACCGTGTGCAGTGTTAGCGTCGGGCCGGTGGTCTGATAATTGTTGGCAGTTGCAGTGCGCGAATAGTGACCGGTGTTGTGCGGTCGTGTGATTGGCCGAAGGATGTGAGTAACATGGACAGCGCCATTGTTGAGAAAGTAAATGGGGGCTTGCTATTTTTGTATACAGCCAAAAGTAGAAGAGAGTTTTATGAGAATCTTGAATGTTATTTGGGTGAATTATTTCGTGATGTGAAATTTTCAATTTTGGTTTGTGCTGAGGAAATTGGGTATTTTGAAGTTGAGTATTTGACGGGTGTAGAGCTGTCTAGTTTCGAGAGGACTGTTGTATTTTCGCAGGAGTTGGATGAAGTCTGCAGGGGTGTGGGTAAGAGTGTTGTTGAAAGTGGAGATGGCATTTCGATTGTTGTTGATGGGAAAAAGCTAGATGTGTTTTCAAGCAAGGTAATTGAGGCGGCGGGAGGAGTGCTTGGTCTTCTTGTCTTACATTCAAGATGTGAGCTTGAGGGTGATGGTGATTTGCAGGGGATTGAGTTTGTTTTTGGTCATGTTGTCAGTGCTTATGGTTACATCGCTGAGAGGGACTTAGTTGCAGAGAGATTGCTTGGATGTGAGGCAAAGCTTGAGGGGATCGGTGAAATTAGTGGCATCTTGGGCGAGTTTGATTTGTATTCTTTATGTGCACAGCTATTGTCTCTGTACATTAGTTTGACTGAGGCGCAGGTGGGATCGATTGTTCTTGAAGGGGCCTTGGGGTCTGATGTCGAGTGGGGCCTTTCACGGTGTATTCTTGATCAAATCAGGAACGTTGCTGGGAAGCCGGTCCGCGAGATAGTGCTTGAAAGTGGAGAAGCTTTGTTGATCCCGAGGTATGGGCCAGAAGCTGGGTTTGAGGCGGTTCGTGGATTTGGGATAGGGTCATTTCTTTGTGTTCCTCTGGTTTTCAAGGACAAGGTATTGGGAACGGTTAACTTAATTAATGCGTCTTCTTGTAAAGGTCGGGTTTTTAGTAGTTTGGACGTTGCCACTGTTGTGACGATCTCTTCCTTGGCTGCGAGTGCGATTGAGAACGTGATCTTGCACAATGAATTAATTGAGAGAGAACATATCAAGGCGAGCCTACAGATTGCCCGTTCGATCCAGCAGGGAATGTATCCCGTGAAGGGTTTGGTTATTCCCGGATATGAAATGGCTTGGGTGACGAGATGCTGTGACGAAACGGGGGGTGATTACTTTGATTTGTTTGAGCTTGGCGAGGGGCATGCTGCGTTCGCAATTGGTGATGTGTCTGGGCATGGGATTGGCGCTGCGCTTCTGATGGCCTCTGGAAGGGCCAATTTGCGTGCTCTTCTTTCAGTCAAGGTGGATCTCAGGGACGTGGTGGATCGGCTGAATGACTTGCTCGCAAGGGACATGGATGACGCGATGTTCATGACATTGTTCTTGGGGTCGCTAAACCACCGCAACCATGTGCTTTCGTTTGTCAATGCGGGCCACGATCAACCGATATTGCTGCGACGTCGTCGTGGGTTCACCGAGGACTTGGATACGACTGGGTTGCCGGTGGGAATGATGGCTGGATGGTCGTTCGAGGTGCGATCGGTGGCTCCGCTCGAGCCCGGAGATGTTTTGGTGTTGAGTACGGACGGAGTGTGGGAGGCCACCAACCGTCAGGGAGAGCGGTTCGGAAAGGATCGGTTGCGTGAGGTGTTAGTAACGGCAGGAAATGAGTCTCCACAGCAACTTATTGACGCAATTCTCAAGGCGGTTGAGAGTTACGCCGATGGCTGTGTGCATCCGGATGACTCGACACTGCTTGTTCTAAAGCGGGTTGAATAGGCAATTTTTGACGGGTTGTTGTTAGTTATGAGCATCGATACAATTCTTGGGTGCAAGCATCAAAGGACGAGCCGTCGGATCCGGTCCCGAGGCAGGGAAGTTTCGACTCTGAATTGAATTCTTCGAGAAGCTCCTGGGATGCCGATGCCATTGAGGCGTTCTCCCACGGCGATTTGGGATCAGGGGAGAGTGAGCAGAATAGTTCCGCGGGGGGCAGCTCTGCAGAAGTCTCGGAGGAACTGGGTAACGGGAAGAGAGAGCGGAGCGGTTTTGTTGAGGCTCTGGCCCTTGTGGTGGTCGCTCTTGTGCTCGCGTTAACTGTCAAGACTTACGTGGCGGAAGCGTACGAGATCAAGGGCAGGAGTATGGAGAAGACTTTTGCCAACGGCCAGCGAGTCGTCGTTCTCAAGTCCTTCTACGACGTTAAACGCGGAGATATCATTGTCTTTGCGTCGAGCGAAGATCCGGGTAAAGACCTGATCAAGCGCGTGATAGGGCTTCCTGGGGAGAACGTGAGAATCGAACACGGTGCGGTGTACATCGATGGCAAGCGCATCGATGAGGATTACGCCAGGCACGGCGCGCCGGGTCTGCGGGATCACCCCTGTCAGGAAAAAGTTGGGAAGGGGCGCTATTTCGTCATGGGCGACAATCGGCCAGACAGCCATGATAGTCGTGCTTTTCATGCGATCCCTGCTAGTAGCATCAAGGGCAAGGTGCTCGTGCGATGGTGGCCTTTGAATCAGTTTAGCAGCTTCTAGCTGGACTTTGAGCATGGTGGCCCAAGCAGGGAAAGACCGGGCGGATTCCGGTCATCTTGGGAGGTCGACAGTTTTTGTTTGGGTTCCAGGAGTGTTCCCGATTCACGGGGTGCGGTGGGACTGGGTTCGTTCCAGGGTAGCTGTGGCAAAAGCTGTTACCGCAGTCGTTGCGTTGGTGGGGAGAAGATAGTTGTGGCTTCGTCCCGGCACCAGTACAAGCTGTCAATAACGCTGGCGTTGGCTCCGCGTACACTACCCCAACGCTATTGACTCGAGAGGGTGTGCCTTTATCATTTGAAGTAAGCCCGCCATGAGGTGGTCGTTTCCCGAGACTGCTGAGTAGCTCCTCGCTGAGCGTTTTTTGGCTTTTATTGTAGCACAACTGTGATTCCGATTGCTGTGCGCCGTTCCCACTGCGGACTGCGTACGGTGGGGGCTGGAGGTGAGCGTCTCTTGAACAAGAAATCCGTCGGTCAGATTCTGAAGGCCATGGGCGCAGTTAACGATGGGCAACTCCAAAAGGCACTTGAGTTTTCGAAGGCCAACGGCGTGAAGATTGGGGAGGCCTTCGTCAAGACTTCAGTCTGCAGCCAGCAACTTGTCTCAAAGGCTCTGGCAAAGCACTGGGGGCTCCCTTTTGCTAACCTTTCCAAGGGCGAGATCAAGAAGGAGATCATTGCCCTCGTGCCAAAGGATGTTGCGATCGAAAACTCCATTGTGCCTGTCACAAGGAAGGGTTCCGCGTTGATCGTCGCAATGAAGGGGCTAGACTTGATGGTGCTTGACAACCTGCGCTTTCTCTTGAACCAGCAGGTGGAAGGTGCGATTGCCACGCCGGAGGATATCGAGGAAGCGTTGGACGGCTACTATCGTCTCACCGGTGATTTGAGCCAGGTCATCGGCGACGAGGACAAGATCCAGGTGGGTCGCACGGAGTATGCGGGAGAGGATGCCGAAGCGAACGATGCTCCCGTCATCAAGTACGTGACCCAACTCATTTCGAATGCTCTGAAGGAGCGAGCCAGCGACATTCATATCGAACCCTTTGAGAAACGGGTGCGTATACGATATCGAGTGGACGGCGTTTGCGTCGAGAAGGAAAACCCTCCCAAGAAGTTGCAAGGGCCCATTCTCTCGCGCATCAAGATCATGTCGAAAATGGACATGGCCGAGAAGCGTCGCCCGCAGGACGGTCGCATCAAGATTCACCTGCATGGTCGTGAGATCGACTTGCGCGTCTCGGCGCTTCCGGCCCGGCACGGAGAGAGCATCGTCATGCGTATTCTTGACAAGGAGAAGGCGCTCGTTGACCTCGAAGCCCTGGGTTTTCATGACAGCGATTACGAGCGATTTCAGAAGATCATCAAGCGACCCAACGGTATATTTCTCGTGACGGGTCCCACGGGCTCCGGAAAGACTACTACCCTCTACGCTGCTCTAAAGACTCTGAATCGGCCGGACGTGAAGATCATCACAGCCGAGAACCCCGTGGAGTACAATCTGGCCGGGATCAACCAAGCTGAGGTCCGGCCCGAGATAGGCCTTACATTTCAGCGAATTCTTCGCGCCATGATGCGCCAGGCGCCCAACATTATCCTGGTGGGCGAGATCCGTGATCGCGAAACGGCGGACATTGCCACGCAGGCTGCGCTGACGGGACATCTCGTTTTCAGCACTCTACATACCAATGACGCGCCTTCGGCGATTACACGTTTGATTGACATGGGAGTCAAACCCTTCCTGGTCGCCTCCGCCGTCATGGCCATTCTCGCTCAGCGGCTTATTCGCATCCTGTGTTCTGAGTGCAAGGAGCCCTACGAACCCACGGACGTTGAACTCTTGGGTGTCAGGCTAACCCGCGCCCGCATCGAGGGGAAGACGCTCTATCGGCCCGTGGGCTGCTCCGCCTGCGGTGGCAAGGGATACAAGGGGCGAAGAGGAGTGTACGAGCTGATGGAGTTGACCCCGGACCTGCGGGAAATGGCCTTTAACAAGAAGCCCACCATGGAGCTGAGAGCCAAGGCTCTGGCGGAGGGTATGACGTCCCTCCAGGAGGACGGGGTTCGCAAGATCCTGTCGGGTATGACAACGATTGAAGAGATCCTTACCATTACTCACCGCGCCAGCTAACCGTAAGAGTTTGAAGCAAGATTCGGAAGCAGGAGACGACAAGTGGTCGCAAAGCCGATTGGACAGATCCTCAAGGAAATGGGGATCGTGAGTGAGTTTGACATCCAGGAGACCCTGCGGGAGCAAAAGGCGAAGGACGGAGCGCTGATGGGGCAGCTCTTTTTGCAAAGGGGCCTGGTTTCCGAAGCGGACGTCAGCAAGGCGCTTGCAAGGCAGCACAATTTGGAATTTTTCGACGACCTCGACAGGGCAGAGATCCCACCGGAGGTGGTTGATATCCTGGATGCCAACACCGTTGAGACTTTCATGGTCATGCCCGTCGAGTGGGACGGCACGACTTTGACGGTCTGCATCGCTGGACCGGACAATTTGAGCGTGCTGGATGACCTGCGGTTTACGCTTCCCAAAATTCCCAACTTCAAGGCGAAGGTGGCTGGTGAGGAGTCGATCAAGCGCGCAATCCAGAAGTACTATCAGCAGAAGGGTTCGAGCATGGACGACCTCTTCGGCGGAATCGGCGCGGAGGCAATTGGCAAGGAGCGTGCGAGTCTTGATGGCAGCGAGGTTGACGTCAACGCGGGGCCTGTCGTCAAGCTCCTCGACATGATCTTGAAGCAAGCGATTCGCGATCGCGGCTCTGATATCCATCTCGAGCCCTTCGAGCATGAGTTCAAGGTGAGGTATCGAGTGGACGGCGTCCTTTACGAGATGATGCCTCCTCCTATTCAGCTCGCGCGAGCGGTGATTTCCCGTGTGAAGGTCATGGCGAATTTGGACATTGCCGAGACTCGCCTGCCGCAGGACGGGCGTATCGAGCTGAATATAGGTGGAAATCCTGTAGACCTACGCGTCTCGACTCTTCCCACAATGTTTGGGGAGAGCGTCGTCATGCGTATCCTTGATCGCCAAAATTTGGCCCTCGACCTCGAGAAGCTCGGTTTTCGTCCTGACGAGCTGAAGGCCTTTCGTCTTCTCTGCGAGAAGCCCAACGGGATCATCCTCGTGACTGGCCCAACCGGAAGTGGCAAGACGACCACGCTGTACTCGGCGCTGCACGAGGCGAACACCATTGATGTCAAGATCATTACGACCGAGGATCCCGTTGAGTACGACCTCGAGGGTATCGTGCAGGTGCAGATCAATGATGAGATCGGAGTGACCTTTTCGGCCTGCCTCCGGAGCATCCTGAGGCAAGATCCGGACAAGATCCTGGTCGGCGAGATCCGCGATCTTGATACTGCCCAGATCGCGGTGGAATCTGCTCTCACGGGTCACATCGTATTCAGTACGCTCCACACGAACGACGCGCCGTCGGCTATTACCCGAATGGTCGACCTTGGCCTGGAGCCCTTTCTCCTCACCGCGACCGTGGAAGGTATCGTGGCGCAGCGGCTTGTTCGGCGAATTTGCTTGAATTGCAAGGAGCCTTACGAGCCTTCCGATCAGGAGCTTTACGAGCTTGATTTGAGGCGATCGGACGTGGAGGGGAAGCAATTCTACTACGGCAAGGGCTGCAAGAAGTGCAACAACACGGGCTACAAGGGACGCGTGGCCCTCTTTGAGATGATGATCATGAATGACCGGCTCAGAGGCATGATCATGAACCATGCCTCGACCGCCGAGATCAGGAACGTTGCCAAGGAGGACGGTATGCGCACGCTGCGCGACGGCGGGCTGCTCATGATCTACGACGGCCACACAACGATCGAGGAGGTCGTCAAGGAGACAATTGGCGCCGGGTAAGTGCGCCTTCAAGATCTTCCTTTCCTCGCTCGTCGCTGTCGAAAAAGACAGTTTGGAAAACGATTAGCCCAAGGTATGATCGCAGCACACCGTAAGAAGTGGCTCAAGGGTTCATGTGTCTCGGAGATGTCCGCAAAGGAGAATTGAGGTATGCCCGTATTCGCCTACGACGCGATCGATGCCGGCGGGCAAAAGATCACTCGCGAAGTGAATGCGTCGAACAAGGACGATGCTGCCAAACAGATTCGCGCTCAGGGTCTTCGCCCAACCCGGATCACCATCAAGGCCGAGAAGAAACAGTCTGGCGGCGGAAGCGAGAAAAAGAAGAGAAGGGGGTTTGTACTCTTCGATCGGGTCAAGCAGGCGCAAATCGTGACCTTCACCTCGCAGCTTTCGACTCTCCAGGATGCGGGTCTTCCCATTGTCCGAAGCGTCAAGATCCTCAGTGGCCAGCAGAGTCCTGGCAGATTTCGGGACCAGTTGGAATCCGTCTCCGAAGACGTGGAGCAGGGGAGCACGTTCTCCGAGGCTCTTGGCAAGTATCCCAGGAGCTTTGACAAACTCTACACGAGCATGGTGAAGGCTGGTGAGGCCGGCGGCGTCCTCGACGTCATCTTGAACCGTCTTGCAGCCTTCATGGAGAAATCCCAGAAGCTCAAGAAACAAGTGATGGGTGCCATGATTTACCCTGCGGCGGTTGTCACCGTGGCAATGGTAATCCTTGTTTTCATCATGATTTACGTCGTGCCTTCCTTCGAAGCCATGTTCAAGGACCTCGGGCAACAACTTCCTGGCCCGACCCGGATGCTTCTTTCTCTGAGCAAGGCGCTGCGGAGTTACTGGTATCTAATTCCCGGCATCCCATTCCTGTTCTGGTTGCTTTTGAAAGGCATCACGCGGAGCGAAAAAGGCAAGATGGGTGTAGATCGTCTCAAGCTGAAACTGCCCGTCTTCGGAGTGATCATCAAGAAGTCCTCGATCTCTCGCTTTTGCCGGACTCTTGGCACCTTGATTGCCTCCGGAGTGCCGATCCTTGAGGCCTTGAAAATCGTCAAGGAGGCCATCGGCAACCTTGTGATCGCAAACGCGATCGAGGAAGTGCACGGGAGCATTCGCGAGGGTGACACGATCGCTGGGCCGCTCCGATCCTCCGGGATCTTCGACGACCTCCTCGTGAACATGATCGACGTCGGCGAAGAGACAGGCGAACTCGACAAGATGCTCATCAAGATAGCTGACAACTACGAGACGGACGTGGATGTGGCCGTGGAGGGCATGTCCAGCCTCCTTGAGCCCATGCTGATCGTGGGCATGGGTGGTTGCGTCGGATTCATTGTCGTTGCGCTATTCTTGCCGTTGATCGAGATCATGAAGAACATCAAGTGACCTTTACGTCAGCTGCGACAGGGCCACAGACTGAGCATCCGTCCCGCTCTAGAATTCAGGATTGACGCGGTGTTGGCTATTTGAGTTTCCCTGGATGGATTCACGATCCGGACCTCTCCAGTGAGAGACGTAAGGGGGGGAGCGGGCGTGAGGTCGAGTTCTTTTTTTCAGCTTTCGCAAGGGCGCACTTGAACGCGGCCTGATTTTTCCATAGCCTCTGGGGCATGCTTCCATCTTCTGAAAAGGTGATTCGTCACATCGAGCAGCACGCGGGCAGGCGAACCAAGGAGCTGGCAGAGGAATTCGAGGTGGCCACGGGCGAGTTCGACGAGTTCGTCGAGTTGCTCATGCGTCACCAGAAGGAGGGGAGTCTGCTCAGGGTGCCGCACGCCGGCTGGGACATTCCGGAGCGCACGGAATATCGAGTGGGCGTCCTGGAGGTCGCCAGGGGCGGGCAGGGCTTCGTGAGAGTGGCTTCGGGCTCGATACGGGAAGAGGACATTTTCGTTCGTCCCGATGATCTGGGGCACGCCCTCCCGGGCGACATGGTGATGCTTCGTGCGGGAAAGCCGCCCCGTTCAAAGTCCAGCGAAAGGCTTCGAAACGGCAAGGTGGTCGACATCCTCGAGCGGAGCCGCAAGCCGCTCCGGGGGCGCTATACGCTGGTCGGCAGCAGAAACGGTGGGGTTGTCAAGCTTGCGGATCGGCGTTTTCAGCAGGAATTGTTTGTATCGCTCGAGGATTCCGCGGGCGCAAAGGATGGGGAGAGAGTGCTCGTGCGCGTCATGGAGGGCGCGCTGAAGCAGGGGCATGCAAGGGCAAAGGTGGTCGTGCGGCTCTTGAACGAGGGCTCTCACGACACCGACCTCCGGACGATCTGCGAGACATTTGAGCTGCCAGGTGACCACCCGGACTCCGTCAAGAGAGATGCCGAGGCTCTTCCGGCCATCCTTCCCGGCGCTTCCTGGGGCGACCGAGTCGACCTGCGTCACGAGCTGATTTTCACGATCGACCCCGTTGATGCCCGGGATTTTGACGACGCAGTCTCGCTCGAACGTCTCAAGGGGGGTGAGTTGCGGCTGGACGTGCACATCGCCGACGTGTCCCATTACGTGAAGCCCGGTTCTGCGCTCGATCTGGAGGCCGCGGTTCGTGGTACTTCGATTTATCTTTCCGGACGGGTGATACCCATGCTCCCCGAGCGTCTTAGTAACGATCTTTGCAGTCTTCGACCGGCCGAGGATCGGCTGACGAAGACCGTGCGAATGACCTTTGGGCCTCGAGGAGACGTGCGGGCGGTCGAGGTCTTTCGAAGCGTGATCCGCAGCCAACGCCGCTTCACTTACGAGGAGGTTCTGGCGATCCTGGAGCTGATCTCGTCTGGGCGGGCCGGCGTCGAGCTGCCCCCGGACCACGCTGCCTACGTCGACGTGCTACGCCTGATGGCGCAGCTTCGCGACCACTTGGGCTCCCAGCGCAAGAAGCGGGGCGCTCTGTCTCTGGATATCCCCAAGCTTCGATTGACGCTCGATGCGGAGCGCAGTGTCGCCGGGCTGGGGCGTGACACTCGCGATCCGTCGCACTCCCTCATCGAGGAGTTCATGCTGGCGGCCAACGAGGCCGTGGCAGGGTATTTCCTCAAGCACAAGCTTCCACTCGTGTCTCGTGTTCACCCGCCGCCAGAGGAAAGGCGGCTTCAAGATTTCAAGACCTTTTCCAACGCCCTGGGCTTCAAGTTCGCCGGCAAGGGTACGCAGCAGGACTTTCAAAAGCTGATTGACAGGACCGCTGGCGAGCCGTTGGCCCCGGTGATTCAGCTCGGGCTTCTGCGGACGATGGGGCATGCTGAGTATGTCTGCGGCGCCGGTTTGCACTTCGCGCTTGCGACGAGCGCCTACTGTCACTTCACGTCTCCGATCCGTCGCTATCCCGACCTGCTCGTGCACCAACTCATCGACGCGCACCTCGATGGCCAGCTCTCCAAGGCCACTGTGAAGCGTGAGTGGGAAGGGCGGCTGCCGATAGCGGCTGAAAAATCCTCCGAGCTCGAGAGGATCGCAGAGGAAGCCGAGCGGGAGATGACGATGCTGCGACTCATCCGCTATCTGAAGCCGCTGATCGGGCAGGAGATGGAGGGGAGAATCGTATCCATCCACCCGTTCGGCTTCTTCGTGAGGGAGGAAGAGACCCTTGTCGAGGGGCTTGTGCATGTCGCCACGCTGGATGACGATTATTATGAATTCGACCGTGAAAAGCTGGTTCTTGAAGGTCAAAAGCGCCGCCGGCGTTTTGCGCTCGGCGATCGGGTCCGGGTTGAGCTGTCGGACGCCGATCCGGACCAGCGCATGATTAGTTTCAAGCTCAAGAAGAAATTGGGGTGAGATCGTGAAGGCGAAGGAAAATCAGAAAAGCGAGACCGGGACTCACGCTACCCGAGTGGTCGTCCTCTATTCGGACGGGGCCTGCAAGGGGAATCCAGGGGTTGGCGGCTACGGGGTCATCCTGCGGTGCGACAGCCACGAGAGGGAGATTAGCGGCGCGGAGCGAAATACGACGAACAATCGCATGGAGCTCAAGGCGGCCATTGCTGGCCTCGAGACCTTGCAGGGACGCTGCGCGGTGACAATCTTCACGGATTCGCAGTACGTGAAGAAGGGAATGACGGAGTGGATCAAGAACTGGATCGCCAAGGGTTGGCGGACGAGCGACAGGAAGCCCGTCTTGAACCGGGACCTCTGGGAGCAGCTTCTCGAGCTGACGAAGAAGCACGAGGTGGCCTGGGAGTGGGTCAGGGGCCATGCTGGCGATGAGCTCAACGAGCGATGCGATTTGCTCGCCAATCGGGCCATCGAGGAGCTTCTGTGCAGTTCCAACAATGGGCGCTGAGGCCTGGTCTCTTGCTTTTCCAGCTTGCGCTCCCGTGGGTGATGATTCGGGGCGCTGGCCTGGAAGGTCCTTCCTGGCAGGCGCGTTTTGACGACTTCGCGAAGGATGAGCGTCTTGCGGTTCTGCAGCGTCTTGCAGAAGAAACAGTTACTGAAGCGCTGGGGGGCATCCGCTCCGCCCTGGGGCTTGAGCCTGGCCGACTCCAGATCCGCTGGATTCTGGATCTCTCCAGCAGGGCTGAGCCGGTTGCGCCAGAGGAGCCCTTCGAAAGCGGCCGCACGCACGTGGGGGAACGAGACGTTGAGGTCATCCTCCCCGCGAGGAAATTCCTGTGGGATCCTCCAAGGGCTCGACCTGTAGTTATTCACGAAGCCGTGCACGCGGTGATGGCTTCAGCGACTGGCTCGCGGGGGGCGTACCAGTCCATTCCGAAGTGGCTTCGGGAAGGCCTGGCGCTTCACATCGCTGACGAGGGAGAGCTCCTCCTGGCGGAGACGTTGGCCTACACAATGTTTCAGGGTCAGCCGGCGTCGGCTTTTTTCAAGGGCGTGCGCGCCCAGGCTGTTTCCTACTCGGAGGCTTACCTTGCGGTGCTCGAGCTCCAGCGTAAGCTGGGCCACGACGGGCTCAAGGCTTTCGTGAGGGATGTCGTGGCCGGTGAGGGCGTGGAGCGGCTTCTCGAGAAGTACCTCGGAGTCAGGCTCGAGGCCTTCGAGGCACAAGTTGTCACTTACGGCCAGGAACGCGTGCGGGGCCTTCTCGGGGAGGGGACCGAACCAGCGTTTCGCGCCGCCATGGAGGCCCGGGTCCAGGGAGAGAAGGCAAGGGCTCGCGAAGCGTTCCTGGATCTCCTGGCCAGGCAGGGTGAGGGGCCGCTTTCCTCGACCCTCCGCTACCTGCTCGCCAGGGACGTTCTTGAGTCGGATCGCACCATTTCTGCGGCCTCCACAATGTTGCTACCCTTGCAGCAGCTTCTGGACTCTCCCGCGACCCTGTGGCGCCCCGAGGCCCTGGTCCTGCTGGGGGACTGCCATCGCCGAATGGGGGCCACGGCAAAGGCTCGCCAGGCTTTCGAGCAGGTTCTCGAAGTGTTCGGGGAGGACAAGGGGCCCGCGGAAGAAGCCAGGCGAAATCTGAAGGCCCTTCGCTAAAATAGGCTCTCCCAGGGTCTCCCCCCGCCCAATCGAATGCCCCCCCGGAGAAGTGAATGGATCGCGAAGTCCGCCACAGCGGAGATTCCGCGCCGCAAGCTTTCGCTTTTGCCGCGATAGCTATCTGCGCCTTTGGATGTGGGATCATCACAATGGTGCCGGTTGATCCGGGCGGGTGGGCCTCGACCACCCTTCGTTTTGCGAAGGAGCACGCACCCTACGCCACGAAAGACGTGGTCTTTAGCCACGGGGTCGAGGCACATGCCGCCGAGCCCTGTGCGACGTGCCATTTCGACACGGCGAGCGAGGAGACAACAGGTATTCCCCCGGCCGCGCTGACCCGAAATGTGGCAAGACCATCGATGGCAGCGTGTTTCAAGTGCCACGACGGCCAGGCCGTCTCAAACGACTGCATCCTCTGCCACGTGACAAACCGGAAGAACCGCAAACCCGGTTTCCACGATGGTCTTTGGCCTCGCCACCACAAGGAGATGGCCGTGAGGGAGGCCTACAAGTGCACTCTTTGCCACGTCCAGGACGACTGCAAGGGTTGCCACGCCGAACGCAAACCGCTCTCGCACACTCCTCGATTCGAGCGTTCGACGCACGGGCGTCTCGCCACGCACGACCGACGTACGTGCTCGACGTGCCACGAGACCGCGTTTTGTGAGAACTGCCACATGCAGCCTCCGCCCGATCATACGGCAGCCTGGAGAGCCGGTGGGCACAAACAAGCGGCGTTGGTGAGGGGCGGCAGGAGCTGCACTGTCTGCCATCGCTTCGCGGACGTCTGCGCGGAGTGTCACAGGTGAAGTTCTCCACCGGGCGAGTCCCTGGGAGTGGGCGTTCCACGCTTCATGCGATCTTCCTGGCGATGTTGGTTTGCCGACCCACTCAGGCAGAGGATGCAGAGGTCGATTCCGGGCCGGGCTCGAGGGTCCCCTGGAGCTTTCTCAGCGACCCGACCCTGGGCGGCCGCCTCCACACGACTTACCGCGTGACGTACACGAGCCGAATTCACGACTTCAAGGGCTACGACTACCCCTTCCCTCCTTCCGATCGGTCGGTGGGGCAGGTTGATCAAGATCAGGCCCGCCTGCTCCGGGAGCGGCACGAGGACATCACCGACCAGGACCTGGACCAGTACCTTGCCTTTCGGCTGGACCAGATCCCCGTACTTGAGGGCAGCTCGAAGGCCCTGAACTCGGTGGGTGGAGGAGCTTCACTTCGCTACTTCAAGGACCTTGACGGCAGCCCATCGGGTGAGGAGTCGTATGGCGGTTTTGACCGGTACGACGGTCGTCAGGTCATTCAGCTCCAGAGCTTGAATGCACGTCTTGAAGCCCTGAACCGCCACCTCGATCTCGTCGTCGGCAGGCAATACGGGCGCGAGGCCGAATGGCTCCACTACGACGGTGGCACGGCCACGATTCGTGGGATCCAGATCCTCGGCCGCGACACGGAAGTGAGCGGGTTCGCGGGCTCGCGGGTCTATTTTTACAGTCACTCCGACTCTCCGTGGAGTGGGCTTGGCCCCCGGGGCGGCGACGGGATCTACGGCGGGCACATCCAGACGTCGATTTCCGACTCCACCCGCTTTCGTCTCTCCGATGTCTACTACGCCGACAACTCCCTCGAGGCCGAGCTGCGGCACGAGTTCACGGTCCAGAATCGCATCTCGGTGCTCTATCGGCAAATCAATGAGGACCCGCACTCCGTGCTCCTGGACCTGGCCTGGGAGTGGCTTGAGAAGAAGATCTCGCTCTACTTTTCTTACCTGGGCAAGGTCGGGCGCAACGCGGACGATTTCAACTTCGATTACACGCAGTCGGTCCGTAAAAAGAGCCATGACGGCGGGGACCTCCACCTCAACCTTGGCGATATCCAACCCTATGACGAGGGCACGCTGGAGTTGAGGAAGGGGCTCGGCGCGTGGCTTGGATTTTTTGGCGGTGGCACCCTTCATCGCCTTCGCGAGCGGGACCGGATGGATAACTACAACACCGACTGGCAGGAGGTCTGGCTCGGGCTTGACTTGAACGAGCCTCTCTGGAAGGGCCTCACGGCACGGGCGACCGTGCGGTACGTGCACACGGAACTACCTCGCCAGCAGCTTCGGCTCAACGTCGCGGACGTGGTTGACAACGGCGTGCCCGACTTCCGCCTCAGTGACGTCCGCGGGACGGGTGAGCCGAGCTTTCTCGGCGTGGAGGCCATCGTGGAGCAGGACTTTTTTCGGAAGCTCGTGGTGGGTTCCACCACGATATTTCGCTCCTACGACACACAGAACAGCTTTGCCGAGTTCGAAGCGCTCACAGCCGCAAGCCTGGGCGGCCATGTGCGATGGAAAGTCACGTCGTGGAGCCAGCTCCTTCTCAGTTACTCCTATGACACCGATTATCGCTTCGTAAACCCCGACCTCAGGGCCCTGCACACCGTGCGTCTCCAGTGTCAATCCCGCTGGTGAGGTCAGCCCTTGGCCCCCTCGAACCCAACATTTTTCCCCACGACAAAATCTGGATTGCTGAATACAGCCCGCTGGATAGAATCTTGAACTTCCCCCAAACTCTAACCCAAGAAGCCTGAGTTCCCCTGGAAACTTGCAATGGCCAAGCAAAACCGTAACGAGAAGCCCAAAAACGTCTGGTACCGTCTGATCACGTTCGCTGAGGAAAACCAGAAGGTCATCTGGGTTCTCCTTCTGCTGATTCTGGCCCCCACCTTCGCGATGACAGGCCTTTACACCCAGGCCTTCGCCCCCAAGGAGGACACGAAGATTTTTACCCGGGTCTTTGGGCAGAACATTACCCAGGGTGAGATCCGTCGAGCCCAGGAAGGCCTGCAGCAGGTGCAGGCTCGTGTTCGCAGCATCGCGATGTCTACCATGGAACCTCTTGCGGGTTCGCTCGGATCCGCCATGGGCCAGACCCTCTACGAAGAGATGGACCCGATCGATTACTTCGTCTTCAAAAAGAAGGCCATCGACCTCGGGCTTCGTGTCTCGGACGCCGAGCTTCGAGAAACGATACGAGACCTCTGGCAGCGCTACGAAGCGGCCGTGCGCGCGCAAAAGGAACTGGATACTCGTCCCGGATCGAAGGCCAAGGGCCCCAACGACTACTCTCAGTTCTTCGAGCGGCTTGAGCTCACGAAGAAAAAACTGACGGAGCTCCGCGGCGGCGACGGAAAATACTTCGATCCGAACTCCTGGGGAAGATACATCGAGGGCTCGGACCCGAGCAACCGTCAAGGATCCGTGCGGGAGTTCGAGGACATGCTGCGCGACTTCATCTTGATCGCCAAGCTTGAGGCTTTCGTGACAAGCGGGGTCCAGGTGACCCCACAGGAGGTTTTCAGCGAATACAACAAGGAGGCCCAGTCGCGCAAGTTTACCTGGGTCGAGCTGAAAGTTTCGGACGCTGTCCTCGAAAAAGTCTCCAAGTCCCTCAAGCCCGCGGATGTCAAGTCGTACTATGAAACGCAGAAGCATCTCTTCCAGAAGAGCGCCTCCATTCGGACTGCCTGGCTCCTTTTGCCAAAGGAGCATTTCAAGGCCGAGGCCGAGAAGTCCGTGAATGAGGACGGCTTGAAGGCCTACTATGTAGAAAATCGGAACCAGTATCGCAAGCCGACTGTCCTTAGCGCCGAGGTCGATTTCGCAGTACGAAGCGTTGAGGAGAAAACCAAGTACGACTCCGAGCTCTACATGCCTTTCGAGGAGGTGAAGGACAAGGTCCGGGAAAAAGTGATCGAGGAGAAGACCAGGACGGACCTGCGTGCCTTTGCCGACAAGATCCAGCAACGCATGTTTCCTCCCCGGACGGGTGACGCGGCCAAGACGCAGCCAGATAAGCCTGTTGTCAGCTTCGAAGAACTTGCCAAGGAGTTTGCCTTCCTCAAGACGGGGACTTCTGGCTTCGTGGAGCGCGCCAAGGCGAAAGAGGCGTTTGGGGACGCGTTTAGCCCCTTCGTCGACAGTTGGTTCTCGACGCTTGAGCAGACAAAGCCTCTCAACCTACCCCGCAGCGCCCAGTCAACCGATCACGGACAGGTCTTCTACTTGAAGCCAGAGTCGCGCCCCAACCAGTACCTTCCTGCCTTTGCAGAGATCCAGGCCGAGGTGGGGCTCGCGCTCGCCAAGCAAAAGGTCCTCGAAGAGGTTGAGACGGTCTTGAAGAAGGTCGCCGAGGAGCAGAAGGACCTGACGGCCGTCGCTTCAGGGATTGATATCACGGTTGACGGCGAGTTGATCCATGTGGACGCCGCGCCCGCGCAATCGTCAACAGGCTTTGTAGCGAAGACAGGCCGGCTCATGGTGCCCAAGAAGGAAGCTGAAAAGAGACCAGATGACGCAAAGATGCCTGATTCCAACGACGAAGACTTGCAGGAAGAGGCCCATCCTTCCTCCACGGAGATTGTCCAGGCAGCCTTTGGTCTCCCGGCAGCCGACAAGGGCCAAGTTGTCGCCGCCACCGACCTCGAGGCGAGTGCAGCTTTCCTGGTGCGATTTGATGACCTGAAGCTTCCGGATCCAGCGAAGTTCGAGGCACGCCGCGATTCGCTTGAGCAGCAGCTCAGAGCCGAGCAGGCCAGCACGGCCTTTGCGGAGTGGAAGAGGAAGTTGCTAGAAAAGTCCAAAGCCTGATCGTCACTGGCTCAGGGCCGCCATGCTCCTTGCGGCGGGAGAAGGACCTCCCCCGCACCGGGCGCTTATCGATCGCCGATGGCGGGGGAGCGCTGGTCAGGACGTCCCAATCATGGCCGCGAGGAGCTTATCGCGGCAAGAGGCGCTCGATGGCTTTCTCGATTTCTCTCGCACACTCACGGTATTCATGGAGTTCACCCCCGACCGGGTCGGCAATCCCTGCCTCACTTAGCATTTCCAGGTGGGGTCGTTTGACGATGGGGACTTCTTCACGAAGGAGTTCCACCGCTTTGTAGTTGGAGTGACCCAGGGCGAGCACCCGGTCCGCGTTCGTCAATAGCTCGACTGTCACGGGCTGGGACAGGTGTCGCGAAAGGTCCCCACCCTGTTCCCGCAGGACCTCCACCGCATACTCACTGGCTCTGTTGCCGCGGGCTGCGAATGTCCCAGCGGATTCGATCCTGTAACCGAGCTCCCCGAGGTCCTCGGGTGACTTCCCGAGACGCTCGGCGAGTCGCCGCTGGAAGATCTCAGCCGCCATCGGGCTGCGGCAAGTGTTGCCGGTGCAGACGAAGAGAAAGCGTCGTCCCTCCAGGAGTTGGTGGACCATGTCTCGGGTGATGATGCCCTCGCGCAGCACTTGATAGCCAGCCTCAGTGACTTTGACGACGGTTGACGCCTGCTTGAGGCAGCACGTTCCGCCGTCAACAACGGCGTCGATCTCATCGCCAAAATAGTGGAGCACTTCCTGCGCGCTGATGGCGGGAGGCGCTCCCGAGGGATTGGCGCTCGGGACAAGGAGAGGACTGCCCACGAGCTCGATCAGCTTGCGGGCGATGTCGTTCGCGGGAACCCGCAGGCCCACATATTCCTGGCCAGAGTCTTTACCGGCTGGCACAACGAGCGTCAAGGGGCCCGGGAAGTAGCGATCGATCAGCTTCTGGGCCTGGAAAGGCAGATTGCCAGCGACTTCCTTGACCTGCGAGACGTGAGAGAGGTGGTAGCTATAGGGTTTTCCATCGGGCCGCCGCTTGAGCTCGGTTAGCCTCAAGACCGCAGAAGGCAGGCTGGCGACGACTCCCAGTCCGTAGACAGTCTCCGTGGGAAATGCAACCACGCCACCGCCACGCAAGATTCTCGCGGGCTCTTCCAGAAGGGCCGGGTCGAGGTCGCGGGCTGGCATGGTGAAGCAACGAGGCATTGCGGGCATTGTGGTGGTGACGACCGGCGTTGTCGATCGAGAAATCACTGTGTGGCGCGTCTCATCCTCAGTCCTCGGCGGCGCAAGTTTTGAAGCCTCTCCGTCTTCCACCCCGTACCCGCCTCGTGTATCCTCTTCGCTTTCTCCAATCTGCGAGGTTTCTCACATGTCCCTGCTCGTTGTCGGATCGGTCGCTTACGACACCATCAAGACGCCTCAGGGTGAGGTTGTGGAGGCGTTGGGAGGCGCCGCGGTCTATTTCTCCCTGGCGGCCGGGCTCTTCATGCCGGTCCGGCTGGTTGGCGTTGTGGGCGATGATTTTCGTGGCGCGGACTTGGATCTTCTCTCCGATCGCAGCGTCGACGTCTCGGGACTCGAACGGGTCCATGGCGGTCGTACTTTTCGCTGGACGGGCGAGTATTCGCAGGACATGAACAGCCGCGAGACCCTCTCGGTCGAGCTGAACGTCTTCGAAAACTTCAAGCCCAAGGTGCCTCAGGCATTCCGAAACTCCCGCTTTGTCTTTCTGGCGAACGCGCCACCCGTGACCCAGATGAGCGTGCTCGACCAGATGGATCGCCCCGACTTCGTGATGGCGGACACCATGGATCTTTGGATCCAGACGGCTCACAAGGATCTCCTCGGCCTCTTGAGGCGCATCGACGGCCTACTCGTGAACGATTCCGAAGCCATGTTGCTCACCGAGCGTCACAATGTGATTCAAGCTGGGAGGGCAATCCAGGACCTTGGACCCTCGCGAGTCGTGATCAAGAAAGGAGAGCACGGAGCGATCCTCTTTGACGGCGACCACATCGTGCCGCTGCCGGCCTATCCCATAGTCTCCGTCAAGGACCCGACCGGTGCAGGAGACAGCTTTGCGGGTGCCCTGATGGGGTATTTGGCGTGCAGCGTCGGCGCGAGGGGAGGATTGGCTGTCGAGCCTCGAGTCTTCAAGCAGGCGCTCGGCCACGGTGCCGTCGTCGCTTCGCTGACATGCGAGGACTTCGGCGTGCGGCGAATCGCCGCGGCCAGCAAGGCGGAGGTCAAGGAGCGTTTCGCGCAGTACCGGGAATTCCTGAGCTTGTGAGCCGACAAGTCCAGAGGTCACAAGGGCGGCACCGTCATCGCCGAGGACCCGACTTGACCTCGAGACCCACCGAAAGCTGCTCCTCGATCCCGACGACTACCAGTCCGTCAGCCCCTCTTGCTGGCCTTGCGGCACAAGCCGCTTCCGCGCTCTTTGCTTCCGATATCCCATCTTACTCGGAGCCGTTGGCAAGGTGCCGGGCGCCGCCGACCTCCGGGGGAGTCTGTGAAATCTTGGAAATCTTGCACCTGGAGCCGGAAGCGAATCGACGGGGGAGCGCTGGGCGGAACAGCTGGCCTTGAGAGCCTGACCCCTGGGGTGGAGTCGCGCCGTGCCCGAGGCTGCATTTCCAAAGGACTTGAAGGCACTCTCTGCTCACTGGAGCGTGGCCCGTAATCCGCGAGGCGGGCCCGTCAAGGGGTGGAGCGAGGCGCTGGAGTCCAGCGGGATTCCGGGGCTTGGTCTCGACGTGGACGGGGCTTCTCTATTATCCTCAACGCTTTTGCTGCGAGGGCCGATATACACCGTGGTTTGGAAAGCTCCGCTGGGCCGTCAGTTCAGCCCTCCCTGAGATCTTCACCCTTCACCCACAGCGACCCGTTCATGAATGCACGCGAAATCCGACAGGCCTACCTGAGCTTCTTCGAGGAGCATGGGCACACCCGCGTTCCGTCAAGCCCCGTTATCCCTCACGGCGATCCCACGCTACTGTTCACGAACGCGGGGATGAATCAGTTCAAGGACTATTTTACCGGCCGGGAGAAGCCCAGATTTCCCCGGGCGACGACGTCGCAGAAGTGCATTCGGGCTGGCGGTAAACACAACGACCTTGACAACGTCGGATACACGAGCCGCCACCTGACCTTCTTTGAGATGCTGGGGAACTTCTCGTTTGGGGATTACTTCAAGAAGGAAGCGATCGCCTTTGCCTGGGATCTTGTGACCCGCCGCTTCGGAATCTTGCCGAGCCGACTATGGATCACAGTTTACAAGGAAGACGATGAATCCCGGGAGATCTGGAAACAGGTCGCTGGCGTCTCGAATGATAGAATCGTTGGCTTGGGGGAGAAGGACAATTTCTGGAGTATGGGCGATGTTGGTCCTTGCGGCCCATGCTCCGAGATCCTCATTGACCGTGGCGATGCGTACGGGCCGGCCTCGATGGATAACGGCGAGCGGTTCTTCGAGGTTTGGAATCTTGTTTTCATGCAGTTCGAGCAAAAGGCGGACGGCACACGTGTCAACCTGCCTCGGCCGAGCATCGACACGGGCATGGGGCTCGAGCGGATGGCCATGGTGGTGCAGGGCAAGGACTCCGTTTTCGAGACGGATATATTCCAGAAGCTCATCCGCCGCGTCTCCGAAATCACAGGGACAGAGTACGATCCGGGCGATGCCGGCGTCTCGCACCGAGTGATTGCCGATCACCTCCGCAGCCTGAGCTTCGCCATCGCCGATGGCGCCGAGCCCTCGAACGAGAAGCGCGGCTACGTGCTTCGTCGCATACTCAGGCGGGCGGCACGTTATGCCCGCAAGATTCATTCGGGCGGTCCGATCCTGCATCTCCTCGTGGACGACCTGGTGCGAGAAATGGGGGCGGCTTACCCCGAGCTCACGGAGCGCCGGGAGCACATTCAGCGGATTGTGCGGAGTGAGGAAGAGAACTTTGCCCGTACGCTAGACCGAGGTATCGAGCTTTTTGACGAGGTGGTCGCAAAGCGCAAGAAGGCCGGTTCAACTACGATCGACGGCCTGGATGCTTTCGAAATGTACGACACGTTTGGGTTCCCCGTCGATCTCGTGCAGCGCATGGCCGAGGAAATTGGGTTCACGGTTGATATGCAAGGCTTTGAGAAGGAGATGGAAAAGCAGAAGGAGCGCTCCCGTGGCGCCTCGCAATTTGCCGTCATCTCCGGTAGCTCGGACGACTTCGACCTGGAGAAGCTTCCGGAGACGATTTTTCTTGGCTACACTCACTCGGAGTCGAATGCGGAAGTACAAGGCGTCCTCGAAGAGGCTGGAGTCTACCGGCTGGTCCTCTCGCACACGCCTTTTTATGCCGAGAGCGGCGGGCAGCTTGGGGACAGGGGAACGATCTCGGGCCCGGGATTTGTTCTCGCCGTGGAAGACACTCAAAAAGACCGTGGACGGCTCATTCACTTCTGCAAACTCAAAGGTGGCGACCCCCGGAAGGTGGGCAGGGGTGTCGAGGCCACTGCGGCCATCGACGTGGGCCGTCGCCATGCCATTGAGCGAAACCATACGGCCACGCACCTCCTCCACGCCGCGCTGCGCCAGGTCCTTGGCACTCACGTGCACCAGAAAGGCTCTCTCGTGGATTCGTCCCGTCTCCGATTTGATGTGACGCACTTTCAGGGCTTGGCTCTGGAGGAAATGGAACGTGTCGAGGATATCGTCCGGACGGAGATCGTAAAGAACACGCTCGTCGAAACCCTTGAGACTGACTACCCAGATGCCGTGAAGCGCGGCGCGATGGCCCTCTTCGGCGAGAAGTACGGTGACCGGGTCCGGGTCGTCAAGATCGGCGATTTTTCGATGGAGCTTTGCGGGGGAACTCATGTGCGACGTACGGGCGACGTGGGTACCTTCGTGGTCTCGAGCGAGGGATCGGTCTCGACGGGGGTGCGTCGCATTGAGGCGTTGACTGCAACGGGTGCTGACGATCTCCATCGCAAGAATCAGCGGATCGTGGTCGGGTTGGCTCGTGCTCTCAGGGTTGCTCCGGAAGGTGTTACCGGGAGGATTGAGAAGCTTCAGGACGAAATCCGGGAGCTGAAGTCAAAGCAGAAAGCATCGGGGCCGGCGGCTGCGTCGTCCGTGGCGGCGGTGCGTCGTGAAAGGCTTGGGAGCGTGCTTTTCCTCTCCGCCTCCTATAGCGGCGTCGAGGGGAAAGTACTCCGCGACGCCTACGATGGCCTCAAGAAGGAATCGGACCAACATGTCTGCGCCATTTTTTCGGGCTCCGACGGCAAGGTGAGCGTACTCGTCGCGGTTTCTCCGTCCCTTTCGAAGAAGGGCATCGACGCGCGCGAGATTTTCCAGGCAGGTGCTTCGCACATCGGTGGGAGGGGCGGCGGACGGGCGGAGATGGTTCAGGCCGGGGGCACGAACCCCTCCGGGGTGGACGCTGCGGCCGAGGCCATGCTTGATTTTGTCCGCGCAAAGCTGGGTTGAACTGATCCCTGTCAAAGCGCCCAACAAGTTCCTGCGGTTGCGTTGCGAGTTCCGGTGGGGCGATAGCAGGGTTCAAGGAGCAATGGCGAGCGCAATTCCACTTTCTCCTTTGCCGCTTGTGCCCTGGGGTTAATTCTTACGGTTAACTACTTCTCGCGGAAGGGTTTGCGCCCCAAAGATTGCCTTGACTTCGCCCGGGCAGGCTACTTAAAATGCAGCCCTTTCGTCCCGACGCTTCGCAACACTGTTCCCGCTGCCGCATGGCCCCAGGCCCTGTTCGAGGGTGGAGAGACCGCCCGAGCTTCTGCGGTCTTTCGCTGTCTCGGTTGTAGAAGCACCTACGGGAACCACGCCCGGCTTTTTTTCGAAGCGTAACCACCCAAGAAAATTCAGAGAACATTATGGCTGTACCCAAGAGGCGCACCTCAAAATCGAGAAAAGGCACCCGGCGAGCCCACGACGCTATTACCCTGCCCGACGTCATGCATTGCTCCCGCTGCAAGACGCCGATTGAGCGGCATAGCATTTGTCCGGAGTGCGGATATTACCGAGGCAAGCCGGTCATGACAGTTGAGGAAGGGATTTAATTGTCCCTCGCGATTGCCATCGACGCCATGGGCGGAGACCATGCTCCTGGCGTGGTGGTCCGAGGCGCTCTAGAGGCTGCCCGGCTTCACCCTGACGTCCGTTTGATCTTGGTGGGCATAGAGTTTCGTGTTCGTGAGGAGCTGGTGGCCGCCGGCTGGCAAGCCTCCGAAACTCCGAACTTGGAGGTTCTTCACGCCGAGTGTGTTATCGAAATGGGAGACAGCCCCGTTGAGGCGCTTCGGAAGAAGAAAGGCTCCTCCATTGAGGTGGCAACGAAGCTGGTTCGTTCTGGCGAGGCCGTTGCCATGGTGAGTGCCGGCAACACGGGCGCTTGCGTTGCAGCGGCCACGATCCTCCTCGGGCTTCTTCCCGATGTCCGGCGGGCAGGCATCGCTGTGGCCTTCAAGGCCGGTGAGCGCCCAGTAGTTGTGATCGACATGGGAGCCAATGTCAGCTCCAAGCCCGAGCACCTCATACAGTACGGGATCATGGCCAGCCTCTACGCCCGCTCGGTCCTTGGGATTGCAAACCCTCGCGTGGGCCTCCTCAACATCGGCGAGGAGGACGAAAAGGGCAACTCGCTCACGAAAACGACACACGACCTCTTTCAAAAGACGCGCCTCAACTACTGTCGAAACGTCGAGGGCAACCAGGTATTTCGTGGCGCGGTGGATGTCATCGTTTGCGATGGATTCGTCGGCAATATCGTCCTGAAGGTCTCGGAAGGGCTCGCTGAGCGTTTCATGGAACTCTTCAAGAGTGCCTTCGAAGCAGCCTTCAAGGATCTGGCTCCTGCTCTTTCGCAAGGCTCAGGAGGCGACAGGCTGGGCGAGAAACTTCGTGGAGTATTTGGCCTGCTCAAGGAACAACTCGACTACTCCGAGTACGGCGGTGCTCCGCTTCTCGGAGTCAATGGGGTCATGATCATTGCCCACGGCAGGTCGGACGCAAGTGCGATAACGAACGCGATTCGCGTTGCCAAGCGAATGGCCCTGGAAAACGTCAACAAGCACATCACCGAAGAAATTCGAGCGCTTTCTGTGAGCGAAGGGGTATAGATAGCCCGTCCAGGGCGAAGGGGGAGTCTTCTTCTCTCGCGCAGATATTGGAGATGATCGCTAATGTTTGAAGCCTTCATATCAGGCACGGGCTCATATCTTCCCGAAAGACGCCTCACGAATCACGACCTCGAAATGATGGTCGATACGTCGGACGAATGGATCGTTCAGCGGACGGGCATCCGGGAACGCAGAATTGCTGATCCGGCCGATGCCACGAGCGATCTTGCAACCCGTGCCGCCAGGATCGCCCTCAAGGAGGCTCATCGGAGCGTCGACGACATCGAGTGTATCATCTTGTGCACGGTGACCCCGGATACGTACATGCCGGCGGGCGCTGTCTATGTGCAGCGGGCTCTGGGAGCTACTCGCGCCGCAGCCTTTGACTTGAGCGCCGCCTGCACTGGTTTCATCCACGGGGTCACGGTCGGTACTGCGCTCGTTCGGTCCGGCGTTTACGAGAATCTTCTTGTCGTGGGGGCCGAGACACTCTCCCGTATCGTCGACCCTACCGACAGGAACACCTGCATTCTTTTTGGGGACGGTGCCGGGGCTGCGGTGCTGAGCCGATCAGAGCCGGGCTCGTCCTCGCGCGTCATGGACAGCTACCTGCGCGCAGACGGGACCGGATCCTGCTTGATCGAGCTGCCCGGCGGGGGTTCCCGTAGGCCCGCGACGCATGAGTCGATTGACGCGAAGCAGCATTTTCTTCGCATGCAAGGGAAGGAAGTCTTCAAGTTCGCGACGAAGAGCCTGGTGGAGCTGATCGAGGTAGCTCTCGAGCGGAACCATCTTGTGCCCGATGACTTGGCGATTGTCGTTCCGCACCAGGTGAACTACCGGATCATTGAGGCCGCCTTGAAAAAAGTTGCAATTCCGCTCGAGCGGATGCTCCTCAATCTGGAAAGGTACGGCAACACCTCGGCAGCGAGTGTTCCCATAGCGCTCCACGATGCCGTGACCGAGGGTAGGCTCCGGCGCGGCGACCACGTTCTCTTGGTCGCCTTCGGGGCTGGCTTGACATGGGGATACAACCTCCTAAAGTGGTGAGTTTCCAAGGCATTGCCCATGAATAGTCCCTACACATTCCTCTTTCCCGGTCAGGGTGCCCAGGCTCTAGGGATGGCTGTTGATCTCGCGGATTCCCGCCAGGAGGCCAGACGAATCTTCGACATGGGCAGAGACGTCCTTGGGCGAGACGTCCTGGCCATCTGCCGATCGGGCCCCGAAGAGGAGCTCAACTCCACTCGGATTAGCCAGCCAGCGATTTTTCTCCACTCGATGGCTGCGCTGGAAGTTCTGGGAACTGAAACGGGAAGCGGGGGCTTCTGTCAGGGTCTGGATGCCCCAGGCGCGGCAGGTCTTAGCCTTGGCGAATACTCGGCACTCGTGTTTGTGGGCTCTCTCACCTTCCAGGATGCTCTCCAGATTGTTAGCCTGCGCGGACAGTACATGCAGGAGGCTTGCGATACGACGAAGGGTACCATGGCCTCCGTAATCGCGATGGCGACCGCCAAGGTGGAGGAGATTATCGAGTCGGCAAAGACCGAGGGCTTCCTGGTGAGCGTAGCCAACTATAACTCCCCCGATCAAACCGTGATCTCGGGAGAGGCGAGCGCGGTGGAGGAAGCTGTGAAACGCCTCACGGCCGCTGGCGCTCGAAAAACGATCCGGCTCAAGGTGGCGGGTGCTTATCATTCACCCCTCATGGCTCCAGCGACGAAGAAGCTAGAGCCTTACTTGCGCGCCGTCAAGATTCGTGAGCCCAGGGTGCCATTTTTCTCGAACGTTACCGGGGCACAGGTCCGCGACCCCGAGGCGATTCGTCGGAACTTGATCCTGCAGGTTGAGCATCCCGTACGCTGGGAACAAATTCTTCGAGCGCTGGCGGCCTCGGGCATGAAACGCGCGCTGGAAGTGGGTCCCGGGAAGGTGCTTGCTGGACTCTTGCGCAGCGTGGTGAGGGAGGTCGAGGTGACGAACGCGGGAACGCTTGGGGCCGTCTTGAAGCTCAAGGAAGAACTTCTCAAGCCCATGGAAGTGTCGGATCATGCCAATGGCTGAGCCCATCCTGAGCCAAGTGGCGATCGTGACAGGGGCGTCACGGGGGATCGGGCGTGCCATTGCCCTGCGCCTGGCGGCCGACGGAGCGCAGGTTGCCCTCGTGGCTCGAAGCCTTGCTGGCGTTGAAAATGTGGCCGCCGAGCTTCGATCGAAGTACCCGACGCGTCGTTTTCTGGCGTTTGCCTGCGATGTCTCGCAGCTAAAGGACGTCGGCGTTGTCGTCGACTCGGTCGTGAAAGAGCTTGGAAGGATCGACATCCTTGTCAACAATGCGGGGATTACCCGAGACAACCTTCTCCTCCGGATGAGTGAGGAGGAGTGGGACGACGTAATTGCCACGAACTTGAAAGGCCTCTTTAACTTCTCGAAGGCTGTTGCTCGTCAGATGCTAAGAGAGCGGCGTGGCCGCATTATCAACATCACGAGCATCGTTGGCTTGATTGGCAATGCCGGGCAAGCCAACTACGCGGCCTCCAAGGGCGGCGTCAACGCCTTTACTTTTACGCTGGCGCGGGAACTGGCGACTCGTGGAATTACCGTGAATGCAGTGGCCCCAGGTTTCATTGAGACCGACATGACAGACGCGATGTCCGAGGAAGCGAAGGCCGCGTTTCAACAAAAAATTCCACTCGGTAGACTGGGTAAACCGGAAGAAATTGCTGAGATCGTGGCGTTTCTGGGGGGACCGCTGGCAGGGTACATCACAGGCGAGGTGATTCGTGTTGATGGCGGCCTGGCGATTGGATAATGACTGAGTAAGGATTCAACAAGTAAGGACTCATAACTCAGCGGGCTTGGCTCTGGAAAAATAGAATAGACAGGACCGCTTCTTAAGGGCCCGCGGAGGCGGGTGGAAACGACAACAGGCTTACCCGTCAGTCGCTGTGGCTTCGGACGGTTGAGTAAGGATTCAGGAGAGACAATCAAAGTGGCTGAAGAAATTGCTGAAAAGGTCTCGACGATCGTTTGTGACCAGCTCGACGTCGAGATGGAGAAGGTCAAGCCTGAGGCCAGCTTCATCAACGACTTGGGAGCTGACTCCCTCGACATCGTGGAGTTGGTGATGGAGCTTGAGGAGGAGTTCGACATGAGCATTCCCGATGAAGATGCGGAGAAAATCCGCACGGTCGGTGAAGCCATTGAGTACATCAAGAAGAACAAGGGCGAAGACAAGGGCTAACCGATTCGACCTTCGAGGATCTCAATTGCCGCTGGAGCGCCAGTTTGGATGGGTCTTCCTTGGTGATCGGGACAAGTCGGAACATCATGAACAAAAGACGTGTCGCAGTCACTGGCCTGGGGGCAGTCACGCCGATTGGCATCGGGCGTGAAGCCTATTGGGACGGGATCATCAATGGACGGCACGGGTTCGGGCCGATCACGCGCTTTGATCACAGCGAATTCCCGGTGCATTTCGCCGCCGAGGTCAAGGGATTCGACACGTCTTCCATACTCTCCACGAAGGAGGCGCGGCACCTCGACCGATTCGTACAGTTCGCGCTTGCGGCGGCCATCGAGGCAGTATCGGACAGCTCCCTCGACCTCGAGCAGGTCGACAAACGTCGTGTTGGCTGCATCTGGGCTTCCGGGATCGGCGGCCTGGAGGAGATCGAGGCGACACACAAGCACTGCCTGGAGCGCGGCTTTCGCCGGATGAGCCCCTTCTTTATTCCAAAGTTAATGATCAACGCCGCGGCAGGCCAGATCGCCATCCGCTTCGGAATTCAGGGCGTGAACTACGGTATCACTTCCGCCTGTGCCTCGGCGGGGCACGCGATCGGGCTCGCCCTGAAGACGATCCGTAGCGGCGAGGCGGACATTGTGATTTGCGGAGGCTCGGAAGCTACCGTCTCGGCGCTTGGAATCGGCGGCTTTTGCGCGCTACGCGCGCTTTCGGAGCGTAACGATGACCCTGCTACAGCTTCCCGGCCGTTCAACAAGGATCGAGATGGATTTGTCGTTGGAGAGGGTGCGGGAGGATTCATCTTCGAGGAGCTCGAGGCGGCAAGGAAGCGAGGCGCGAGAATTTACGCCGAGATGCTAGGGGTTGGAATGACGGACGACGGCTATCACATCTCTGCTCCGATCCCCGAAGGCACGATGGCAGCCGAGGCCATGCGCCAGGCTTGCCTGGATGGTGGTGTTTCGCTGGATCAAGTCGACTACATCAACGCGCATGGCACTTCGACCCCCCTCAACGACGTGATGGAAACCCGAGCGATCCATGCCGCGTTCGAGGACCACGCAACTCGGCTGCTCGTGAGTTCGACGAAGTCGCAGCTGGGTCACCTCCTGGGAGCTGCGGGCGCCGTGGGAGGGGTTGCGGCCGTGCTTGCGATACATCATCAAATAGCTCCACCAACGATCAACTACATCACACCCGATCCGGAGTGTGACCTAGACTACGTGCCCAACGAACCGAGGCGGGCAAGAATCCGAAACGCGCTCTGCAATTCGTTCGGATTTGGTGGTCACAACGTCTCGACGCTCTTTGGGCAGGCGCGGTGATCCGGGGGCCCAATCCGGAATTGCTCTGCTCGAGCTCGCAAAGGTTTCTTTGCGGACATGGGCAGTCCTCCTCTCTACCCCTTATGAGCCGCACATGGAACGAAAACTGCTATTTATTGCCGATAAGCTGAGCGAAGACGCGCTACGGTTGCTCAAGGATCTCCCCATTGCTGTCGACAACCGACCCGGTCTGCCCCTCGACCAGAAGCTCCTGGCGGTCGCGAAGGCCCATGCCCTCATCGTGCGCAGTGAGACCAGGGTGGACAAAGCCTTCCTGGAGCACGCCGAGTGTCTCGAGCTGATTGTCCGGGCTGGAGTCGGAGTGGACAATATTGATGTGGATGCTGCCACGCGCAGGGGCATCGTCGTCCAAAACATTCCGGACGGGAACGTACGTTCGGCCGCGGAGCATGCGATAGCTCTGATCTTGGCACTTGCTCGCAACCTTCCCCAGGGCCACATGAGCATGAAGGAGGGCAAATGGGAGCGGGGAAAGCTTACTGGGGTCGAGGTGCGGGACAAGGTTCTTGGTGTCATTGGCCTGGGGAAAATTGGTCGGCACGTGGTTCAGATGGCCACTGGGCTTGGATTCAAGATCCTCGCGTACGACCCCTATGTATCACCGCGGCTCGCCGAGGAGCTTTCGGTGGAGCTTGTTGCTGATCTGGCCGCGCTCGTGGAACGAGTCGACTTTCTCACCGTGCATGTTCCCGGGGGCGCCGGCACCAAGAGCTTGATCGGGGAAGATATTTTGAACCGAGCGAAGCCCGGTATTCGGATCGTGAACTGCGCGCGTGGCGGGATCGTCGATGAGGAGGCTCTTCTCAGTGCGCTCGAGTCGAACAAAGTGGCAGCAGCCGCCATCGACGTCTTCAGCCAGGAGCCGCCGGGTCTCACGCCCCTGGTTTCGCACCCTCGAGTGATTGTCACTCCACACCTGGGCGCGTCTACCCGTGAAGCGCAGGAGAATGTGGCGATTGGAGCGGTTGAGCAGGTCATCGACTACCTTCTCCACCGAAAGCTCCACAGCCCCGTCAACGCGGTGGTGCTGGATCCCGAGTTGCGGGAGGGCATGCAGCCCTACCGGGATTTGGCACTAAGACTCGGCCGCCTTCACGCGCAGATGCTCGACGGGAACCCGGCACGCATCGTGATCAAGTTCTACGGCGATATCTTTACCGACAAGGTGCAAAGTTACATCACGAACAGCGTGCTTGAGGGGTTCCTTGGCCTACGTTCCGACCAGCCCGTAAACGTGATCAACTCGAGGGCGATGGCGAAGGACCAGGGCCTTGCGGTTGAAGCCCGATCGGAAGGGAAGAGCCGCTATTTTCAGAACATGATTCGGGTGGAGGTCGCATCGGGCACGGCATCGAGGGAGTTGGGAGGCACTATTCGAGGGAGGAGCGGCCTTCGACTCGTGAGCCTGGATGGATTCCAGTTCGACGCCGTACTTGAGGGGAACATGTTAATCGTTGCCAACCAGGACCGGCCTGGCATGATCGGCGTCCTCGGAAATGCGTTGGCGGCGCACAATATCAACATCAGCTACATGTCGTTGGGTCGCGACCGTCCGAGTGGCACGGCCATCGCGCTCGTGAATGTAGATGAACCTGTGCCGGCCAGGGTGGTGGAGGACTTGCGCGGTCGTGATGGCATTGTGTGGGTTCGGCAGGTACAGGTGGGGTAAGCCGAAACTTGCGGGTTCAAGCTACTCCGCGCCGGGTGGAAAGAAGAAGGGCTCCTGAGGTTGATCCTCCCCGCGCTCGGAAGCGCGTTCAGGAGGGGGGTTGTGGGCCTCGAACTGGTTGATGACCCGTCGAGCATAGGAAGCGAAGTAGCTCCTGGGGTATAGCTTCACGACGCGGCGGAGCAGGGCGATCGCAGAGGCAGGGTCCTTCTTTTTCTCGACCAAAATGCGTCCAGCCTTGTAGAGCAGTTGGCTGTGTCCGTAGCCGGTTTGTATCCAGTCCGCCGCCTTTCTATATTGGTAGACGGCGGAGTCGAGGAATCCCATGCTCGCATAGAGATCGCCAAGGCGCTCATGAGCCGTTGAACTCGTGGGATCCATGGCGAGTGCCTCCAGGCAGGTCTGAATTCGTTGCCACTCCTGCTTCCCGGTCAAGGGAGTTCCTGGCGGCGCTTGCCGTGAGCCCGGCGAGGTGATCTTTTCTATCAGAACACCGCAATAGTGCACGATCAGGTAGGCCGCAACTGGCACGTAAAACATGGAGGCGCCGAAGAAGAGGAAGAACTGGGAGCCGCGGTGGAAGGCCCCGAGGTTTTCGAACTCGATCGTGCTTCCCAGGGCCGCCACGAAGCCTGCCAACAGCAGCACCAGCCCCGTGAGGCAGTGAAACAGGGGCTCGGCGCGTAACCGCGCAGCGAAATAATAGACAACGCTCAGGAACGCCCCGAGGAGGCCGTAGATGCCAGCCACAATTACATAGAGCACCGCTTCGCTCATGTGGGGGGATTGTATGGTGCTTGCAATGGGAATCCAATCAGTGTTTCCGTGCAACGCAGGCTGGGTTCCCGGAAGTTGCGATCACGTGGGACGAAGTGCAAACCCAGAATTCCGTGTTACTTGGCAACAGAGCAGCCCGCGACATTTTTTGGCGTTTGACGCTCCCAGCGTTTCGTCCTACTCTTCATTGCCAACGACGGCACGAACGAGAAGAACTGAAGAGAAAATAGAGTTACGGGCGGCCGGGGCCGTAGCACCCTCCATGGAAGAGGACCCCGGCAGCCCATTTTGAAATAACAAGAGATCAGCCGGACGCGCGCCCCGGCTCAAGAGAACAGGCGCGGGTTGGTGAGAGAGGGGAAGGACGTCGGATAACCCGCTGACAGGAGTTCAGCCGGATTCAGCCGTCCTGTGAATAATTAAACGCCCCCAACCCACGTTCCATTGGCCCGCCTCCACTTTGGAGGCGGGCCTTTTTTTTCCCCAGAATATTGCCGGGGAAAAGCCAGCTGACCGGAGAGGTCGTGGGGATTTCAAGGCCGCCAACGTTCCTCACACCTCGAGTTCCTTTGGATATCGGTTCAAGTTGCGGCAGCCCGTCTCCGTCACCACGACCACATCTTCGAGGCGTACGGCTCCGACGCCAGGGTAGTAGAGACCCGGCTCCACCGTGATGACTTGGCCTGTCTTGATCTGGGTCTCGACTCGGCCTATTTTCGGCCACTCGTGGATGTCGAGGCCAAGGCCGTGTCCTGTCGAGTGAATGTAGCCTGATTTTTTGATTCCGACGTCCTCGTTGGCGTTGCCCCGCAACTTGAAAAGCTTTGCGACTTCGCTGTGCACTTTTTCCCCTTCGGCTCCATCCTTGATCAGGGAGAATGCCAGCTCCTGGGCATCGAGCACGTCCTTGTAGAGTTTTTTCACCGCAGCGCTAGCTTTGCCCCGGACGACGGTGCGAGTCATGTCCCCCCAGTACCGAGTCCGGATCGACCGGGGGAAAATGTCGAGGATGATTGTCTTGTGCGCCGGCAGAGGTCCGCTTCCGCGATGGTGTGGGTCGGCCCCTTGGTCGCCTCCGGCCACGATGGTGTTTGAGGCTTGGCATTCCCGCTCGAGGAGAAACTTGTGGATTTCCAGGCGCAACTTCTCCGAGGTGAGTTCTCGGCCCTCGTAGAAGAGCCAGTCTCCCCGGATCTCGCTTCGCTTGAGGATGGAGACCGCGAGGTCGGTTGCCGCCTCGGCATGACGCTGGGTCTCCTCGATGGCGTGGATCTCCTCGGCGGTTTTGATCGTACGTGACGGGAAAATGGGGTCGTCTTTCAGCCGAAGCTTGTAACCCTTCTCTCTGAGTCGTTCCGCGTGGCCAAATGGAAAGCTCAGGGGGACTGTGAGCTGCTTGATCCCTTTTTCCTTGAGGTAGAGGTCCAGCACGCTTGTCAGCCGGGCAGGCTCCTTCGCCGCACGCAGAGCCTCCTCGTACGGCGTTGTCGATACGATCTCATCCACGCGAGCTTCCGAACGGCCCCTGCCGTATTCAAGGTCGTTCAGCAGGAAGATTTTTCGGCCGTCAATCTCGAGGTAGATGACAGTGACCGTGACCAAAAATCTCGTTCTGTAGTAGAGGTCGGCACTGGCCTCGCTGTCGGCGATGATGAGCAAGTTCTCGCTCTCACTCTGGCTCACTGGACTTTCGCCCCCCTCAAAAGGCTCCACTCTCCAGCTGACTCTTCACGTGAGCCATGAAACGATCGGCGACTGCGCCGTCGATGAGCCTGTGGTCAAACGAGAGGCTCAGGAACATCATGGAGCGAATGGCGATCGAGTCGGTTTCCTCCAGCACCACGGGGCGTCTTGTGACGACCCCCATACAGAGTATCGCTACTTGAGGCTGGCTAATGATTGGAGTTCCGATCAGGCTGCCGAAGACTCCCGGGTTCGTCACGGTGAAGGTTGCGCCCTGAACTTCTTCGGGCTTGAGTTGTTTGGACCTTGCTCGCTTCGCCAAGTCGTGCACAGTCTTCGCCAGGTCCTGCAAGGCCAGTTTGTCAGCTTGGCGGATGACCGGCACGATCAGCCCGTCGTCGAGTGCAACGGCCACCCCCAAGTTGATGTCTCCGTGGTAGCGCACGTTTTTGCCTTCGATCGATGCGTTGAGCTTGGGGTGATTGCGGAGAGCGCGGGCCACAGCTTGAAGCACAAAGGACAGGTAGGTGAGCTTCGTTTTGCCCTGCAACTCATGGCCGCTGGCATGAGAGCCCTTGAACGCACGAACCGCTGACATATCCACCTCGAAGATACTGCTCACGTGGGCGGAGGTTCGGCGGCTCGCCACCATGTGCTCGGCGATGCGTTGCCGGATCACGCTCATGGGCTCCAGATGGTCCTCCTCGGGAGAATGAGCCGTTGAAGGTGGCATCCGCGCAATATGTTGAAGTAGATCTTCCTTGGTGACGCGACCGCCAACACCCGTGCCCGAGATCGTCTTGAGGTCGATCCTGTGCTGGGCTGATAAACTTCGAACTAGAGGGGATGACAACTCTCGCAAGCGATCTGCACTTGTTCGGGGAGGCTTGCCGCTGGCGGCTCGTTGTGGATCGTCTTGGCTCGTTGCGGCAACAGGCTCAGAGGGTCTTGTAGGGGCGTCAGTTCCCCTGACCGGCGCTTCTTGCTCGACAGTCTCTTTCTCTTGAGTTTCCAGGAAGCAGACGACCGTGTGGACCGGAACAGTCTCCCCCTCATTCACCAGAATTTTTACAAGGCGGCCGCTACAAGGGGCGGGCACCTCGGTATCCACTTTATCAGTCGAAATCTCGAAAATCGTCTCGTCCCGTCGGACGTTGTCGCCGACTTTCTTGTGCCATTTAACAACGGTCCCCTCGGCAATGCTTTCGCCCATCTGGGGCATATGTACCGGCTCTTCCGTCGTCAAGTCCCGATCATCCTCTCCTTCAAGTGGCATCGACTGAAACCCAAGGTTGGGCTCGAAGCGGCGCAAATGATATGCGAATGCGCGTGGTTTGTCACATCGGAAGCCCGGTAGTACTCTCTGATCGAGGAGACTCCTCGGGCAAGGTTCCGGGAAGCATGATGCAAAACCGCACTGACGATCGAATTTCAAAGTTCTTGAAGACGGCCTGCGAGATTCCGTCTCTTGACGCCGCCGTCAAGAAGCTGCTCCTGCTGTCGGAGAAGGAAGCGTCGCCACGCGAATTTGCCGCACTGATCCAGAGAGACCAGGGACTTGCAGCCAAGGTGCTTCGTCTCGTCAATAGTGCCTTCTATGCTCTCGGAAAGTCGATTGTATCCATTCCGCACGCCAGCGCGCTTCTGGGCACCAAGACGCTCAAGAGCTTGGTCTTGAGCGTCAAGGTCACGAATCTGATGAAGAAGGCAGCCGCCGGACTCGACCCCTTGGTATTCTGGCGACATTCGATCGCGACTGCGATCGCGTCCCAGCGGCTCGCCCAACTGGTGCTCCCTTCCATGGAGGACGATGTCTACGTCGCCGGACTGTTCCATGATGCTGGAATCGCGCTTCTCGCCAAGCACGTCCCGGAGGACTACACAAGGGTGCTCCGTGCCGCGCGGTCCTTGGGTCGTAATCTGGCTTGCATGGAGGAAGAGTTCTTCGGCATTTCGCACGCGGAGATGGGCTGGTCGCTCGCGAGCCGCTGGAAGTTCTCTTCCCTGGTAGCGGACGCGATTCGATTTCATGAGACCGAGATATCTCGCTGGACGCTCACAAATCCCCAGGACTTGAAGGGTGTCGGCGTCGTTATGTTCGCGGACGTGATCGCCGCACATGTGGGACTCGACTTTGATGGAAAAGCGCCCGGGTTGAGCCCACTTCCCCAGGCCCCATCGTTCCTGGGGCTCGAACCTGCCGATGTCGAGGCCATCGCGCTCGCACTTCCGAGCGATGTGGCTGAAAAGGAGAGCATCCTCATGCCCCAGGATGCAGTGACGGCATGACAGCCGATCCCCGGATTGCCTCGGGCCCCTGGCAATAACAAGCTCGCGAAGGGTCAAGTTGGCGGGAGTGCATGGGAATCGAACCCACCTACCGTGTTGTTCGCACGGCACCAAGGATTTGAAGTCCCGGAGGCCCACCAGGTGCCTGTTCACTCCCGTGCCTTGACTTCCTGGTGAAGGAGCCTAAAGGTACCCGTCGTTGTGCTGCTTGGCCACTAAAAGGCGGCGAGATTGCTGCGTGCTGCTTGTACGTTGTGCGTAGTTAGCAGAATCAGTTTTGCTAATTAATAATTTGTTTCACTATTAACGCCTCTTGTGCTAAATTTCTCCCTTCATGTATCTCCACAGCCTGAAGATATTCTGCGATGTTGTACGTCACCGTAGTTTCTCCAAGGGTGCTTTCGCCAATGGCATCAGTCAGTCTGCTGCAAGTCAAGCAATTCTGCAGATCGAAAAGACGATGGGGGTCGAACTGCTGGACCGATCCAAGCGGCCCTGGGAGTTGACAGCCAATGGCAGAATATTTTTTGATGGTGCCGAAGAGATCCTGGTTCGCTTCCACGAGCTCGAGGAAGCCATTCGACATCGCCTGGCTGATGGGTACAAGGTTCGTGTGGCGGCAATCTACTCAGTGGGTCTTCAGGATATGAGCCAGTACGTCGAGCAGTTTAAGGCTCAGGCCCCCGGCTCTGATGTTGAGCTTGAGTACATGCATCCCGACCGGGTCGTCAAGAAAGTGCTTGCGGGTGAGGCAGACCTCGGGCTCCTGGCTTTTGGTCGCGCCAGCGCGGGTCTGTCCACGACTCCTTGGCGGGAAGAGCAAATGGTTTTTGCGTCACTCCCCAGCCACTCGCTGGCGAGAGAAAAGACGATTTGCCCCTCCGATCTGCGAGGGCTCAAGTTCATTGCCTTTGATCGTGCTCTCGCAATACGACGTGAGGTCGACCGTTTCTTGCGTCGGCACAAGGTTGGAGTGGAGGTTATCGCGGAGTTTGACAACATCGCGAACATCAAGCAGGCGATAGAAGACGGAGTTGGAGTCTCCATCCTTCCTGAGCCCACAATTCGACGCGAAATTGATCGCAAATCTCTGGCGGCAGTCCCTTTTTCAGGTGCTCGCTTTGTGCGTCCGTTGCGAATCATTCACCGCAAGAAGCGGAAGCTGAACACCTCGGTTTTGGGTTTCATGGAGCTTCTTACCCAGTGTAATGGGTTTGTGCCGCCGTCTCCGAAGCGGGAAGCTCGCTCGGGATCAGGTGGCAATACCAGCGGGAATGTGTCTCGCGCCTCGAACGGCGCGAACGTTCGGCGAGTCGAGAAAGTCGGTAAACGAGCATGAGTCACACGGATTTTCCCCGCAAGCAAGGTCTCTACGACCCCGCGAATGAGCACGATTCCTGTGGTGTTGGCTTCGTGGTGGATATCAAGGGACGTAGGTCGCACGGCATTCTCGAGAAGGCACTCAGGGTTCTTCTCAATCTGTCTCACAGAGGCGCTTGTGGATGTGAGGTCAACACCGGCGACGGTGCGGGTGTGCTGCTGCAGATGCCACACCGTTTCCTTCAAAAAGAGGCGCGCAATCTGGGAATTACCCTGCCGTCCGCTGGTGAGTATGCCGTTGGGCAGGTTTTTTTGCCACAGGATGTCGAGGCTCGCGTTGAGTGCGAGCGGATTCTGTCGCAAGTGGTAGAGCGTGAAGGCCAGAAAGTTCTGGGCTGGCGCGACGTGCCGACGAACAGCTCGACGATTGGCGATAGAGCAAGAATGTCCGAGCCGCGACACAGGCAGATTTTTGTTGGCAGGGGTGAAAGCACGCCAGACCTTCTTGCTTTTGAGCGAAAGCTTTATGTGATTCGTAAGCAATCCCGTCTCAAGGTCAAGTCTTCGGACATCCCGCGTCGGGAAGCGTTCTATATGCCCTGTTTTTCGGCCCGAACCCTCGTTTACAAGGGCATGCTGATGTCGGACCAGCTTCCTGTCTACTTTCCTGATTTGACCGATCCCGCCATGGAGACGGCGCTTGCGCTGGTCCACTCCAGGTTTTCCACCAACACCTTTCCCAGCTGGTCGCGGGCCCACCCCTATCGTTTTCTCGCCCATAACGGCGAGATCAATACCCTCCGTGGCAACATCAATTGGATGCATGCTCGGCAGAGCCTCTTCGAATCGAAGTTATTTGGAGCTGATATTCGAAAAATCCGCCAGGTGATCGACCCCGGTGGAAGCGACTCCGGAATGTTTGACAATGCGCTGGAGCTCCTGGTGCTGAGCGGACGGTCCTTGCCGCATGCAGTCATGATGATGATCCCGGAGCCCTGGTCCGGGGATTCGAGCATGAGCGATGAGAAGCGTGCCTTCTACGAATACCACGCCTGTTTGATGGAGCCGTGGGACGGGCCGGCGTCCATTGCGTTCACTGATGGGACGTGCATTGGGGCTGTGCTGGATCGCAACGGACTACGTCCTTCTCGCTACTACGTAACCAAGGATGGACTCGTCGTCATGGCGTCCGAGGTGGGGGTCCTTGACATTCCCCCCGAGAACGTCTTGCAGAAGGGGCGTCTTCAGCCAGGGCGTATGTTTCTCATCGACACCGAGCAGGGCCGAATTGTCGACGATGAGGAGTTGAAGCTCCAGATTGCGACGGCCCAGCCGTATCGCAAGTGGCTGAACGAGAACTTGGTCTCGCTGGAGGACTTGCCCGAGCCTCCGCACGTTCCGGAGCCTGATCACGAAACGGTGCTTCTGCGCCAGCAGGCGTTCGGCTATTCGATCGAAGACCTTCGCTTCCTCATGGGGCCAATGGCCCGGGATGGTGTGGAAGCACTCGGTTCCATGGGCACCGATACGCCGCTCGCGGTTCTGTCTGAAAAGCCTCAACTACTCTACAACTACTTCCAGCAGCTCTTCGCGCAGGTCACGAATCCTCCGGTCGACGCGATTCGCGAAGAGATCATCATGTCTACAGGCATCACGATCGGCGCTGAAGCAAATTTGCTCGACCCGCGGCCCGAGAGCTGTCGCCACGTCAAGCTCAAGACCCCGATCCTCAAGAACGAGGAGCTCGAGAAGCTTCGCAACATGGACCTTCCAGGCTTGAGAGCCCTTACGCTTCCAGTTCTTTTCAACGTGCGCGAAAAGGGACGAACTCTCGAGTCTGCTCTCGATGATCTATACCGCAAGGCGGACGCTGCCGTCCAACAGGGCTACACGATCCTTGTTCTTTCCGATCGTGGAATCGACAGAGATCGAGCTGCTATCCCGGCCCTTCTCGCGGTCTCCGGGCTTCACCACCACTTGATTCGAGAGGGGACGCGGACGCAGATTGACATCGTTCTCGAATCGGGTGAGCCCAGAGAGGTGCATCACTTCGCTCTCTTGATCAGCTACGGGGCTAGCGCAATCAATCCTTACCTGGCCTTCGAGACCCTCGATGGCATGATTCGTCAAGGTCTCTTGACTGAAATCGAGCACGACTCGGCCGTCAAGAACTATGTTAAGGCCATCGTGAAGGGTGCCTTGAAGGTGACCTCGAAGATGGGCATCTCGACGATCCAGAGCTATCGGGGGGCACAGATCTTTGAGGCCATCGGGCTCAACCAGCAGATCATCGACAGATATTTTACGTGGACTCCTACGCGCATCGAAGGAGTCGGAATTGAGGCGATTGCCCATGAGGTTCTTGTTCGACACGAGAAAGCTTTCCCTGACCGGTCCGTCAATGGCCGAGTGCTAGACGTGGGCGGTCAGTACCAGTGGCGCCGTGAAGGGGAGTACCACCTCTTCAATCCGGAGACCGTGCACAAGCTGCAGCACGCATGCCGGACGAACAACTACAGAACTTTCAAGGAGTATTCCGAGCTGGTGAACAACCAGTCCAAGAGACTCTGCACACTGCGTGGGCTTTGCGATCTCAAATTCAGCGAAAAGCCGATCCCGATCGAGGAGGTTGAGTCGGTCGACTCCCTGGTTCTCCGCTTCAAGACGGGAGCAATGTCCTACGGCTCAATCTCGAAGGA